>PKCL01000513.1 GCA_002862165.1 Planctomycetaceae bacterium | reverse complement strand
ACATTGGCTCGAGAATGAAAGGTATCAATTTACCTTCATAAAGTCCAGCCGGAACGAGAGGGGACCCCCCAATACGGTGGAACGGCAGAGCGGCTTCCGTCATTTTTTCAACGTCGATTGAGCCATGTCGCGGTTTCGTACCGTTTCGTTCGCGTCATGATGTCTTCATTATTTTTATTATAAGAAAAGCCTGCTTCCTGAATCAATTCACCACCAAGTTGATCTGCCAGGCGTTGCAACCAACCTTTAATAACATCCCCTACAGAGCCTGCTTCACTCTGAAGCAAATCCCCAAGCCCTGGATGGCTACCCTCACCTTGTATCTGAGGATTCCTGCGCAAAAGAAGAGTTCCGTGTTGCAAGACAACGCAGGACAACCTTCGCTGCGCACTTCCAAGAATTTTACAGTTCCCAAAGGTAGAGAAGGCTGATGGGTGTTCTACAACAAGATCTCCAAATGCTCTGCGATTAAAGCAATAAAAATTCTGCTCCTGCTCCCTCCTCGCAACCTCTACCAATCTTGCCTTTAGATCACGGCTATTTAATTCTTGAACAAGTGCACCGTGAACAGCGGAGTACAAATCCTCGGTTCGCTTGCTCCATTCATGGCTACTAGGGACCGCTAAACCGTATGTAATGTCGGTACCATGAATAATTGCACCACCCCCACTTGGACGACGAACAACTGGCCAATGAGCCAGACCACTCGCTTGGGAAAAGTCTGTTATTTTTTGAAAGCAACCAAGTGACACAGTGTGCGGCTGCCATCCGTACAACCGCATAAGCACGCTATTCGTTTCTTCAGACTTCCTTGCAAGTGCTTCGTCAGCAGCCATATTCAGTCCACCAGCTGCCGGAGGGTCCCGCCAGACACGTAGCCCACTCTTCTGTCTCTCATCTGCATATGATGAACTGTGGCCTGACAAAACCGTTACCCCCCAATCAACTTATCGTATGCTTCCTGATCGAATAATGCATCAATCTGATCGGCTTCGACAGGCTCAACACATATAATCCAGCCACTGCCGTAAGGATCATCATTAAGTGTCTCAAGTTGACTAGGCAGTTCTGTATTCACCGAAATAACTTTTCCTGAAATTGGAGCATAAAGATCACTCACGGCCTTCACACTTTCAATCTCACCGAAAGACTCTCCGGCTGTAACCGTCGAACCAACGTCAGGTAATTGCATGAAAACAAGGTCGGTCAAAGCTTCAACGGCATACGCTGAAATACCAATCGTTACCGAACCATCATCTTCTAATCGTGCCCATTCATGTGACTTAGCGTAACGACGAGACTTCTCCATAGTATTTCTCCAAAGGGTAAGAGGTTTGGGAACAGATCAGAATGTAATACGTTTTGTGAATTATTGATGGGATCGACGATAAAATGGTAGAGAGACAACTTTCACCGGCAGCCGTGTTCCTCTCACCAATACCTCAAGTTCTTGACCTGGATTACCAACGACTCGGTCAACAACTGCCAAAGCAATCCCTCGTTCACTGGTTGGTGAAAAACTGCCACTCGTAATCTCTCCACAAACAGATTCGGTACCGTCCTCTGACAGCAGCACATGATCACCGCTTCGAGCTGCCCGACGTGAATCGAATACAAGACCGACTCGGCAGCGATTGCCAGCATCACGTCGAAGTCGAATCCCATCAGCTCCAGGGAAATCTCGACCATCAACATTCACAGCGAATCCAAGGCCAGCTGAAAAAGGGTCTGTTGTTTCACACAACTCGTGACCATACAGAGGCATGGCTGCCTCGAGCCTTAGGGTGTCTCGACTACCCAAACCACATGGCCTCGTCGTTTTATGCTCTAACAAACGCTCCCACAGCATAACGGCACTCAACGAACTTGAAATAATCTCTACTCCATCCTCACCGGTATAGCCCGATCGGCTTACCAGAACTGGCTTTCCATCGAATTCAGTTTCTAGAACTCCATAGTTTTTTAAGGCAGCAACCTTTTCAAGAATTTCAGAACTAAAAACGTTTCTTAATGGCCCCTCAAGGATGCCTTCCTGATCACGACCAAATACCAGTGGCCCCTGTACTGCAATCATCGCTGTTTCTTCTGTCGTGTCATGAAGTCTGACACCCTCTTGCGGCAGGCAGGCTTTGAGCCAGCGAACGACTCTTGGCCGATTACTACCATTCACCACAATCGAAAATCGGTGACCGCCTCCTTCGAAGTTCGCAAGCCGAGCCACAATCGCATCATCGAGTATGACGGGGTCACCATCACATTGAACCGTCTCATCAGTACTGTCGACGCCAGTTATTAACGTATATCTAGATCGACCAACAGATAAATCACGAATCTGCCGGGTCAACATAGACTCCAGCCACTCAGCCGCCTGATCGCCTTCCACAACAACTCTACCCATGTGCGACACATCAAACAGACCGACGCCTTCTCGAGTTCCAAGATGCTCTGATACTATCGACGAATATTGGACAGGCATCGACCAACCCGCAAAGTCCACCATGCGGCCGTGATTCTGTGTGTGCCATTCGAACAGTGGTGTTTGCTGCAACATTGTGTCTATTGAATCCGTTTAAATGAGCTTCTGAATACTTAGGGAGCCGCTTTGAATTTGTCAGGTCTTGATTGTACGATTTCTCAGAGAAGCAACTAGCCTCGCTTCTCCTTGTTCCGTTTTGATTTCTTTGCTTTTTTTCTTTGTTTGCTTGTTTTTTTTCG
>PKCL01000242.1 GCA_002862165.1 Planctomycetaceae bacterium | reverse complement strand
ATTTGTTGTCCAAGAAGTGCTGGGTATTGCTCAGCTGAGATGCTGACGGAAATAGGTGTCCAGATCGTTGGCCAATCATGTTTCCAATACACTTTTCGGATGCCAAATATGTCACGAGATTCTTTAGTCCCATCGACTCTCTTTTTACTTTTCCGGTAATCGTATCCAACAAATGTTTGTTCACCTTCTTCCCACAAGTGTGGATGGCCTGGGACGATCTGTGCCCCATCATCACCAAGGAAGAAGCTGTTTCCGAAACGTCGCTTTTGTTTATTAAACTGAGTTAAAGCAATGCCGTCCTTGTCAACGTACGGCCCCATTGGATCACGGCTACGACCCATTCGGATGGTATAGCTTTCCATGAGGCTTCCATAGCTGGCAAACAAATACCAGAAATCATTCTTTCGGTAGATGGCCGCGCCCTCGATCCATTGGTTATCGCCTGTCCATATGTCTTGTTGGTCCGTGGCCCGGTCGGCAACCCTTGCATGAATGTTTTCATGAGTCATCACTTCTGGATTTTCTTGCTCATGAAGCAGCAGGCCGGTTATTGGATCCAGTTCAGTGACTGCAATAAAGTTGCCTCCCCAGGCCATCCAGAGTCTTTGATCAATCTCATCAAAAAAAACATACGGGTCGAAGGCAATAATTTCTTCATCACCAGCATGAGATAAAACGAGATTCTCATATTTCCCGGGAGGCGATGGTGGCCAATGATAGTCCGGTGAACCATCCCCAGTCGGCTCAATAAATTGGATGGCGTGGTATTCTTCGAGTTCACCTTCTGGGTCCTCAAAGGTGCTGACATATAAGAGTTTTCTATCTCGAATGATGACAGGGCACACTGCGCCGTGGTCTTCCTGTGCCCGCTTGTAGTCTTCAAAGTCAGGTGCAATTTCCCAGGGATCATGAATGGGGTCATGTTCCAAATCCTGAACGAATCGGCTCTCACTAAAGGCATGTCGATACCCTCCATCAATCCATACGTTGCCACCATCGTCGTTGGAAAATTCCTGTGGCGCACCAAGGATTTCGACGGGGTTCATGCCTGCTTCATTTTCAGCAAGTGATTTATTACCAACTCGTAATTCCAGCCGAACACGTGAGATTTCATTACTGCCGTCTGGATAGTCTTGTGTTGGGCTCGTGAGTTGTTGCGAATGGTTTGTATCAAAGATACTTCGTGCCCAGATCGTCACATGGAATGTCTTTCCCTCTGATAGTTGGAGGCTCGTTTCCTGCTCAATTTTTGCTCCGCTCCCATTGAGTACGGCATAACGAGTACCGTGAACCGGTGCGTAGTATTCATTTGATTCAGTTCGTAGATGATGCCACCCATTGTCTGACTCAAAACTTGGATTTCGGATAGATTCGTTGTGAGTCTCTTGAGACCATGCGGTTGCTAACGAATTATTCATGGACAGGAGAATGCTAAGCAGACCATTGAAGATGCGTTTGCTCATAGAAATTTTCTCAGGTTTTAAAGAAGTCTTCTGAAGGTTGTAAACGAATGTTCAAAAAAAGTGTAATTCTCATTGTGGTCTTTTTGTTCCCAGTGATTTGTTCCGGCCAGGAGGTTCGGCTTCAGGAAGTAGCAGTACTTCGCAAGGATATAGCTGTCGAGATGCAATATCTTATCGCTGTTCCACAGGAAGAGCCGGCCATTGAGGGTTGGCCTCTGATGCTTTTCCTTCATGGTTTAGGCGAATGCGGTAGTGATATTAATCGTGTAAAAAAACACGGCCCACCAAAGCTTATTGAAAATGGGAAGAAATTTCCTTTTGTGGTCGTGTCGCCACAGTGTCCACGGGGAAGTCGTTGGGAGCCTTGGGAACTTACTATGCTTTTGGATGAACTTATCGAAATCAATAATATCGACGAGGACCGTATTTATATAACTGGGCTGAGCATGGGTGGGTTTGGTACATGGGATCTTGCGGCGTATTCCCCAGAACGATTTGCTGCAATTGCTCCAATATGTGGTGGTGGGAATACGCTTGATGGAAAACTCTTGATTCATCTTCCGGTATGGGTGTTTCATGGCGCAGAAGACAAGGTTGTCCCCGCTTCTTTTTCAGAGTCGATGGTTGCCGCAATACAGAAAGCAGGCGGAGGGCCAAAGATCACAATATATCCACATGCAGGTCACGATTGCTGGACCAAAACATACGAAAATCCAGAACTCTATACGTGGATGCTGAACAAAAGACGCAGAAAAAAGTCTGAGAAATGAGACTAGAAGTTTAACCAGCAGTCACCCAATTCTGGGAAGCACTGGGTTCCTGAAAAGCACTGGGTTCATTGCATTCTAGGAAGCCAAAGAATGGCTACTTTTTCGACACGTTCGAAGGGTATGAATAAACCATCAGGCGGATCACAATCTGCCCTTCCAAGCGCCATCAAGAACCCCACACTTAATTAACGGGACATGAATTCAACAACTTTGTTGATATTTACTGGCAGGCTGACATCTGATTTGTCAGGTTGTCTGTCAACGGTAAATCTCAGCCTTTCGTTGTCCGAACTGATCCAATCGCACGGCTCACCAGTTTGAGTTGCAATAGCTTGTTGGTACAAATCCACAAGCTTTCCTTTCCTTCTGACATCAACAACGTCTCCAGGCTTGACCTGGAAAGAAGGTTTGTCAACAGGAACACCATTCACAGTAAAATGACCGTGGACAATACCTTGGCGAGCTTGGGGTCGCGTCTTTGTAAAGCC
>PKCL01000099.1 GCA_002862165.1 Planctomycetaceae bacterium | reverse complement strand
GGTGAATGGCCGTCGTGTCGAGGACCACTTGCGGTGTCGTCAGTCTCGCCGAGCACCCTTCCACCAGAGATTCCACCACCTGCCATCAGCATGAACATGGCGCGTGCGTAATGATCGCGTCCATTCCGTATCGTGTTGATCTTTGGTGTTCGACCAAATTCACCTGTAACAAGCACTGCCGTTGAGTCTAGAAGCCCCTTCTGCTCAAGACCAGTGAACAAGGCTGATAGGCCCTCATCGAGTGGTGGCAGCTGCTTGTTTTTCAGTACGTTCCAGTTGTCTCGGTGGGTGTCCCATCCACCATACGAGATAGTCACAAACGGGACGCCATGCTCTACAAGCCGCGTGGCAAGCAAACAGCTCTGCCCAAATTTCGTTTCGCCAAAGGGGGCTGCAAAGCTTGAACTCTCACGGTTTGTGTCAAAAGCCTCTTTTGCCTTCGGTGAGGTAATGATTTTATGCGCCTGCTCGGTAAATCTGTCGAGACCTTCAACAAGTTGGTTCTTGTCTTCGATGGCATGGAAGCGTTGGTCGAGGTCTTCAAGAAGCATTTGGCGTCGCTCAACATCACTGACAGTGAGGCTGCCGTCGAGCGTCATGCCACGGACACTGAAAGGCATGCCAGGCGTTGGAGTTTTCCCTGTGGCAAGGGCTGCATACTTGACGCCAAGGTAGCCAGTGCCACCTTCGTTGTTTTTTGGAATCGCGACATTGTGGGGCAGTTCCATCGGTCCCCCAAGTTCACGGCTGACAACAGCTCCGTAGCCAGGAAACTCAAGAGAGGGGATGGGGCGATTGCCAGTGTTGACATATTCCTGTCCGAGTTTGTGAGCAGCGAGTGAGTGCGTGATTCCGCGAAGGATGACGTACTTGTCCATACACTGCGCAAGCTTCGGCAGATGCTCACTGATCTGGATACCAGGAACAGATGTTTTGATGGCGCTAAACTCACCACGGTATTCAGACGGTGCATCTGGCTTTGGGTCAAATGTATCCATGTGGGATGGACCGCCGGGAAGGTTGATAAAGATCGCAGCCTTTGCACCCTTTGGACGTGCGGATGCGGCGTGCGTCCATCGCAGGTAATTCGACAGAGAAAGCCCACCAGCACCGAGTGCCCCAAGTCTTAAAAAGTCTCTGCGAACGACGCCGTCACAGGTTCGATGAAGAGCCATGATATTTCTCCAAGTAATACAGTTTCTTTTTGATTCGTTGTGGCAAAGCGCCAGGACTAATGGTTAAGAGCAAATTCTTTTGTATTAAGTAACGCCCAAAGAATATCGCGGAGTCCATCTTTGGCAGTTGGTGATTCTTTGAGGTAAGCAATCGATCGTTCGATCTCACGTTCAGTTGGCCGGCGAACAAGTGTTCGCAAATAGGCACTGTCAAGAATGTCAAGCACCTGGTCTTCATTCTGTGTAACCCATTCTGAAACAGAGCCATCAAAAACATTGCCAGCCTTCGATTCCTTCATGGCGGATTCTTTTGCTGCAATTGCTTTCTTGATTGATTTGATTGAGGACTTATTGTTTTTCTTGAGGGCGTATTCCATTCTTTTGTTGAGCTGCGCAACCTCATTTGTCAGCTTTTGCTTTCTCTCCAACTTCAATTTCTCACCGGCTGGATCGTTAAAGTCTGGGAGTGTTTTTGTGAGTTCATCAAGCCAGCTACCACGGCGGCTAATGGAATCGAGCATTTCCTTGTCGTTTTGAAGAAAGACTGTTTGAAGCAGACTTGGCTCCATTGAACGGTCGCAGTCACAATTGCTTTCGCGTGTCGACTGGCCAAAAATTTCGAGAGCGTAATTATTGTTGTACGAGCCAACAGTTATGTCAGCGATAGCACGCTTTTCCACGAGTGAACACAGTTCCATAGCTTCACGATCGCCCGCGGTTGCTGTTCGGACCGCATCGTAGATGACTTCAGCCGGGATTCTTCGAGCCACTGCTCGGCCGAAGTTCCTGTCGTCATGCTGGTTTGTGGTGTTGGGCTTCCAACCACGTTGGTAGGTTTCACTCTTGCAGATTTCACGATGCAGCCACTTCATATCGAAGTTGTGTTCTCGAAATCCCTCAGCGAGATAGCCAAGCAACTCGGGGTTGCTCGGAGGGTTTGCCAGACTGAGGTCATCGGGTGGTTCGACGATGCCAACATTGAAGTAGGAAGCCCAGACGCGATTTACGATTGATTGCGCAAAGTATGGATTTGAATCATCAAGCATCCAAGCCATAAGAATTTCTCGCGGGTCTTCAATTTCTTCCAGCTTCATTTCCTTGCCACCAAGGACTGTTGCTGTCCGGCCCATGAGGAATCTTTCAAGTTGCTCCTTTTTCTTTGGCTTAATGTCCTCTGCATTGATCTGTGCCATCACGCCATCGATTCTTTCTTTATCAAGAGGTGCTTTTGCCGGTGTCACAATGACCTCACCAAAAGGCACAGTTTTTCCTTTTACGGCAAGTTTTGAGAGTGCGACATAGAGCCTGTTCCCCTTTAAATCCTTATCGTTCGTATCGATGCCAAGGGTAACGAGCATTTCCTTGTAGGCCTTCTGGTTCTCTTTGCCAGAACCTGTCTTTGCATATGCAACGCGGGTGAAGAAATTCTTGAACCGATCAAAGTCGTCTTTGGTCCACTGGTCGAAAGGGTGTTTATGGCATTGCGCACACTGAATACGAACGCCTAAGAACGTATACGCAAATCCAAGCGCCTGTTCCTCTGGTTTTTTGAAGTT
>PKCL01000175.1 GCA_002862165.1 Planctomycetaceae bacterium | reverse complement strand
CTGCATTAAAGGAATCAATGACATAATCCCGGTACCGCCATGCATGCGGAAATGTCATATTCACAGATCGGCCTGTGGACTCTGCATATCGCACGACATCCAGCCAATGACGCCCCCAGCGTTCCCCAAACTGGTCTCTGCCCAAAAGTTTATTGGCAAGGTCTCGTACCGCATATTCCTTACCTTGCGACCAAGAATTTGCGAATGCAACGACTTCATCGGGTGTCGGGGGTAATCCAACAAGATCAAAATACAACCGGCGAACAACCGCTTTTGGTTCAGCATCTTCCGCAGGAGCGAGATCAACGGCTTCAAGACCAGACAGAATGTGATAGTCGATTTCATTTTGACACCACGCGTCATTTTTCACAGCTGGAGCAGCTGTCCTTTTTGGCTGCTGGTAGGCCCAGAATTCTGATTTCGCTTTTGCAATATCATCAGCAGTGATTGCCGCCTGCACCTCCGTCTGTAGAGATACACGCGGATCAGGTGCACCCATTTCAATCCAAACCTTGAAATCATCGAGCACCGCCTGAGGAAGCTTACGCTTAGGAGGCATCACGAAATCCTGATGCGTCATTGCGTTGTATAACCAGCTCTCTTCAAGATCGCCAGGTACTACAGCTGGCCCTGTGGCACCTCCCAACAACATTCGCTCTTTCGTATCGAGACGCAGCCCACCGCGCACATTACCTGATTTACTTGAATGACAGCCGTAGCACTCTCGTACAAGCACTGGCCGAATTTTTGTTTCAAAAAACTGTACCTCTTCGGTCGTCATTAACTCTTCTGCGAGGGCAAATGAGCCTGTCAACACACATACCACACCAGCGAGAGTAGTAAGAATTTTCATGGCAATTGTTTGACCTGCTTAGGTTTGTTTCCTACCGGGCAAAGCGTACTCAGGTTTGTTTCGTCGCGACTCAGTCAGTTGCTGAAGGACGTTGTGGCGATTCTCCACCCGGCGTTGCATTTCTGCTACCAGAAGATGGTCGGCCCTGCTGGCCCGGCCGTCTTTGCATTCCGGCTCCGCGTCGTTCTCGCATCTTCGCAAACAACTGTTCCAACTCTGCTGCATCCAGCTTTTCATCACCATCCGTATCGAACTCTGCAATCATACGTTCCACCATTTGCGCTGGAGAGAATCCACCGGGAAACTGCCCCGGTCGCTGCTGGCCCGGCCTTCGTTCACCATCGGGCCCACCATTTGGACGAACCCGTTCGCTTCGTGGCGTATCTGCTGCCTTTTTGTCTGAATCAGATACTTCTTCAGCCGATATTTGTAAGACTCCACACACGAAAACTACAAGAATAGCCATACTCCAAAAACATCGCATCATAGTTGCCCCGTTATTAAGAAGAGTGAAAATACAGACTTGCCAGTCACGATTTTGGCAGTAACTCAGTGACCCTCGAAATACTTTAACGCTTCAAGTTTATTCGAGTTGCACACACATCAAAGAAGGCACGAAAAGCCCCTATCGTGACATGAGAAGTTAATTTCAACAAAAATCCTTACCAAAAAAGCATATGCGCGTCTTCGGCACGGGACCCAGATACGCAGGACCACCCACCAGTCTGAGAGCAGTCAATGCCATATGTGAGCCATCTATCGCCTATTCACAGCACGATATCCAAGCAAAAGAATGACGCTTCCACCAACGGCAACGACGATACTCTGCAGATCGAATCCGTCAATTGCACCAATGCCGAGTTGCGTTCCAATAAAGCCGCCAAGCACCGCGCCAACAACACCGATCACTGCTGTGGCGACGAGCCCATAGGCTCCGCTGCCTGGCACAAAAAATCTAGCAATCGCCCCGGTCACAAGCCCGAATACAACCCACGTCAAAATACCCATTCCTTCACTCACTCTCTTTCATGCACCGAAAACATAAATAGAAAGGCCCTTGAAGCGTGCACAGCATTGAAGTGGTTACCTTCCCCTTGAAACCACAGTCTACCCTGCGTTCTTCCTCATCCAAAAATTGTTTTCCAGAACAAATAAGCCAGCAACGTTGCCAAAAACCCGAAAAACGCCACGAAATCCGCTCGAAAACTTTATTTCTTTAACTGGGGTGAAAAAAACGAGCAAATCTGAAGGTTCTTGCGTAGTGCTTAGTGTCTAGCGATTTTCATAGCCGTTTCATTCACGCAAGGAACCAGAAAAACAGACACGATGGTTCGTTCTATTCAAAGTATTGAATCCCAAAGTATTGAGACTCAGATCCGGGCCTCAGACGAGATGCGTTCTACTCCACCAACTCGACGGAAGGTCTGGTTTGAAGATCACGCCGCTGCATTAAGTGATCGTGATTACTGGTCATGCCTCGCAACTCTTTGGGTCACTGACTATCTTGCACATGACCGCACATGGTGGCATGACCATCTCTGGTGTAATCGGCCTCATCGATCCGCCGCCATGACGCCAGCTGAACGTGCCGTCTACGCATCCATCAGCGAACCGATCACTCTTTACAGAGGGTACGCGATGAGCAAATATGCCATTGGAATTTCCTGGACAGATGATCTCTCAGTTGCTGAATTTTTTGCCTTTCAATTTCTTAGTCATACGTCACCACACGCATTTGAATCTGCAGGCATTGTGACATGCGAATTCGATCCCAGAGAAATTGCCCTCTTCAAAAATGAAAATGGGGAGCGAGAGTTTATCGTCTCCGAACCGGCTGCTCTTTTTCATATCGCTGACCAAATCACAGTAGCGCCGTGAACTACACCCG
>PKCL01000046.1 GCA_002862165.1 Planctomycetaceae bacterium | reverse complement strand
AGCGTTTCTATTAAACGGCCGACTCCTTCATCGATCGCCATCACGCATTCGTTGTACTGCTGAACCCAGTCTTGGTAAGCCTGTCCAGATGTGTTTGTGTTAAAGTTACTTGCTTTCAGTTTTTTCTTTCGACGGTATGGTTTTCCGTCAGGGCCCTCCTGCCAGGAACTTGTTTTTTCAAGGTAGTGTGGTTTGTCTGACCAGGGTCCAAAGATGTCCACCGGGACATCGGATTCTTTTCCCTTCAAATCTCCCTCGTGACGTTCAGCCGGTGTGGTTGGACCATGAATTGCACCGTAGCAGAGCCATAGGTACCACGGTTTTTCAGCGTCGCGCTGCTCGCCCTTGATATAGTCAACAGCCCAGTTGGTGTAGTTGTCTGTCGAATAGCCCTCAACCCGACGATCTTCCCCGTTGAACGTCACGATCTGGTCATAAAAGTAATGTCCCGCGTTCTCAGGGTGAGCCGGCCGATTCCAGACAATCTGATGATCCCAGTCTCGTCCATTGCCTGTATCAACACCTGTGTGCCACTTTCCGATATGAGCTGTGTGATATCCACTGGCTCTGAACACAGAGGGCCAGAACCGACATTGTGTTGGATCATACGTACTTCCCGGATATTTTCCTTCCATTCGCATTGATTGCACCCCGTGCTGCAATCTCCCCGTCAGAAAGCTTGCACGTGACGGCATGCACCATGCGCCCAGATAGGTTCGTTCAAAGCGAACTCCCTGCTTGGCGAGTGCATCAATATTGGGTGTCTGTACCCAATCCGGTGATTCGGGATAACACGACAGCGTTTCGTAATTCTGGTCATCACTGAAAATGAAAAGAATGTTCGGGCGTTCAGCAGCGTTGAGATCATTGGCACTCATACAAGCCAATAAAAAAATCAGCACACAATACCGATTTGAATATGTCATTTTTGCTCCCCTGCGATTCTACAACCAGACACTTCTGACTGTGTTCTCTCTCCGACTATTGTCTCACAATGAGGTCATTACGTCTTCACGAGAAAATAATCGATATTTCACGGGCCACTGTTTTACCTCGGAGCACCTCGACAACTGCCAATGCATACTCAACAGTAGGTTGTCATTGACTTGCAGGCGGGTTTTCTTATGCATATGCATATATGCAGCAGCAACTTAGCAGGGAATTTGCAAAAGCCCGCGGGACATTGACGATTAAATCAATAGTTGAGCTTCCAAAAACATTCACTGAGTTAAAGATTCAAAAAACCGATTATCTTTTCATACACTCAAAATCTTTCTAAGTATGGAGTTCTTGTGAAGAAAATAGGCGGACTGATCTTAGGCATGCTGGCAGTTACTGGCTTAGCGAAAGCGGACAATTCTTTTTCAGAAATTGATCTCACAAATTTTCAAGATATTCCATCAATTATTGATGCCTGTGACGCGCCGATTCAAAATGTAGGGTATTCGAATGGACAGAATTCCAGACGCTTTTATATCACTGGTCTATGGGGAACTTCTGCTGCAACACTAGATAATGTAACACCCCCAGGGTTTAACACTTCAGCAAACATTTTCACTGCCGGCATCGCAGGCGGGGTCTCCCTGGAACGTGAACGAGGCCGATTACGCTTAGAAGCAGAATGGCTCCAAAGAGATTTTTACAGAGGTAACGTCCCAGAAATCCCTGGGGGTTCCATTAGAGCTACTGAGAATTGGTCTGTATTAGCAAATGTATGGCGTGACTTTATGATTACAGAACGAATTGGCTGCTATGGTGGTGGTGGAATTGGTGGTGGGGGACTGACAATTGTGGGAGAAGCCGATCGTGATCCAGTAACAAACCAATTCAAATCCTCCTCATTTGCTTGGCAAGCTGGCGGTGGACTGCTTTATGAAGTGACTGACCAAGTTACTTTTGACGTCAGCTACAGATGGTATCAAGTTCATAGTTTATCTGGCCCATCAGCACTCAGCGCAGCGAATGTTGATAATTACAGATTTGGTGCAAGCCAAGTGATGTTCTCCTTACGTATGTTTGAGCCATTGCGTTCCTTGCTACGCTAAAAATTGAACGCTGCACCCTACCTATCAGGAGACAATGAGGCAGGCATCTGGTGCGTATTGTGGCTTATATGCCTTCCATAGTGCTGCCTTCAAAATTATTGGTGCGGCTGTGGCGGTTGGTTTCTGTATTTACTAGATCAAGGAAATATTCTTTTGCCTGATTATTCTGGCAGTAATTCTTAGCCTAGGACAACCAAAATGCAGACGCCGCAGGGGCTTGGTAATCAATCCCGCCTGATGATTTCATCAAGCGGAAACCACGAGTGTCCGAATAGAGGCAGTCTGATAAACTACACCCATGCAAGACGAAGCACCACAAGAAGACGATGATCTCTCCGATATGCTAGACGGCGCGCCAACTACGGCACCGCATATCCCTAAGAATAAACCTTGGAAACTCTTGAAGCGTTACGGTTCTATCCTTTTGACGGTAGAAATATGTCTTTTGATATTGTGGCTAGTAAGAAGCGGTTACCTTCCTTTGCCGTGGTAGCCCTAGACACGCACCGATGATGCTTAACTGTTGGGCTTCACCCTGATTTTCCACAGTGGGGACTCGTCCACAATGTTTCAACACTGGCCACAGTGACATCAACATCTGCTCGACGCAGGACGTCGACTAGTGCACAGAATTCTATTTCTTCATTGCCAGTAGCAACGGGAAGCAATGCTTTCATAAAAACAGAGTCTATGTGA
>PKCL01000148.1 GCA_002862165.1 Planctomycetaceae bacterium | reverse complement strand
TCTTCTGTGCCCGATATCACAAAAGTGCCAAAACATTGAAGAACCCCTACTAGGTAGCTGCTGTGACTATTCCTGACAGCATACTGCCCTTTGGCAAAACGACCTACCGAACCAACATAAACGCCAACAATTCCAGACACTAGACAATTTGTCACGCGTCCCTTATTTGCCACGAGCAGATGCAAACAAGCTCATATTTTATATTGTTCTCGCTGCAGATCCGGTTTTACACCTTCTGGAGTAATGTCGCTTTCAATATCAAACCAATCCTTCTTAAAGTCAACGCGAGGCTGCTCGCTTGATTTTTTAAGTGCGATATTGCTCACAAGGGCGATTACCGCATCAGCAAGCGCAACTTCTGGCTTACATCGCGGCTGGTTTGCAGGGTCAGGATTCCGGATACACCACGCCCAGTGCTCCATTTCTTCCGTATAGCCTCGAGATGGTGGGGCGCTCCCATACGCCGTGGTTGGGACAGCGGCTACGCTGCCAGCACCGCCACTCTCCGTTGTATCGAGTACAGCTTCACCACTCTTCGACTTCGCCACCGTCACGCGAGTATCACGAGACGATCCCTTATAAAGCATCACATTTTGCTCTTGCTCGAGAAGCAAAGTGCCCTCTGTTCCCATAACAACCTCACCATACCCACCAAAACCATTTCCATTTATTGATGAATAGGTAACAACTATTTTTTTATTTGGATTCTCTGCATAATCCGGCGCCGGATATTCGTACATGCAATACACATGATCATCAACCTCACGATCATCTGGGAAAATACTGCGATTCCCCACAGCCGTTACAGTCAATGGCTTTACTTTCTTCCCTTTTCCATGCATCGCAGAAATAAAAATACCGGCGGCATCAAGTTGATGGCTACCAAGTTCTGCCATCAGTCCGCCACCAGTACGATTCCAGAGCCGCCAACGAATTAACTCTTCAAGAGGAGTGCGGGGCGTGCCATCAGCCAACTGTTTCTCGGTATAGCCAAATAGCTTGGCGTCAACACCACTGTCAGCGATCTGAGCTTCAAGTTGTGCAACTCGCTTTGACCACACATCTACTTCAGACGGCTTCGAATCTTCTAGCCGTTTCCTCCAACTCGCCATTTTTTTTAGCATTGCTTCGTCTGCTGGCAATGGCGGCTTCCAGCTGTCCTTACCAGGCAAGTTCCCACGGTGCCACTGAGCACGAATTGAATGTACATCACCGATCAGGCGAGCATTGCCAATGGTATGAACAGCATTATCATACAACACGCTGTAGTGCCGCTGATGGCCCGTAGCGAGAAGCTTTCCTGTCTCACGAGCGGTCCTACCCATTTCTTTACATTCATAGATCGAATGCCCCATGAGCTTTTCCGTCAACACATGCTTCCCTGCTCGCATAGCTTTTATCGCTGCCTCAGCGTGCAAGTGCAGTGGCAATGAAATGACCACTGCTTCAATATTTTTATCAGCCAGCATTTCTTCATACGCAGCGTAAACTTTAACTTGCTTACGAGCCTCATCTTCGGTTTTCCAACCGTATTTCGCCATCAACCCCGGCCGAACTCGCTGTGCATTTGGGCTTGAAACGTCACCATGAAAGGCACGGAACACGTTATACGGTCGTATATCTGCAATGGCGACAGCCTGTAAATAGTCCGGGTTATGGGCACCTATCAGCACACTTCCTTCGTCACCCGTCCCAATAAACCCAACCCGTAGTGGATTGCCAACACTCGCACCATATCCAAAATAGATGGATCCTAAACCGGCTCCAGTTGCCAAACCTGCAGCAACCGTACCAGATAGAAAATCACGTCGTGTCACTGCAACGGCATCATTGAAATTTTCTTTACCAACTTTTTGCTGTTCTGGAGTGAGGTTCATAAAAAATTATCTCCGCTTCGCTGTCGATGTAGTAATACTCTGTGGATTAAATCATGGAAAAGCAAATCATCATCTCTTAGAATTGCAACAGATTTTTAATGGACAGTACTTTTTAAGTATAGGCATTAGAAATGCATCGATGCCTGCCCATGCACCCAATGGCATAGAAGCCAGCACCAGAAGACCCGCTATTTCAACCCATTGATCATAGGTTGCTTGTGCTGCTGGAAGCCAAAAAGGCTGCGATGCTACAACCGAGAGGAGAAAGAAGACGCCCCCGACGGCATTAAACTTCGTGAAAATACCGATAACGAGGCACGCCCCAATTGTCGCGAGAGACCAACTCACAAAACGGTCTGCTTTCCACAGCCTTGTCGGCTCAACCGCCGTGTCAGCGATCCGTCTTTCTTCAGCTGACAGTGGCTCATTCCACGCTGACACCAATTCTCGGCCAACGGCATTCGCTTCTTCCATCCATCCATTTTTCTGCCCAGCTAGCTCGCGCTCTTTGTCAGCAACCCGATCTCGCATAAAGGGAACATCTTTTGCCATTGCCGATTTCTCGGTTGTTTTGAGTCGGACGGCCTGCCTGCAGAAATCAAGAAGATCCTCATTCGCGTAATCAAGCATTGATGCAAGTTTTTTATCAGCAGCACGAAGCGCTGCTGAAGATAGTTCCACCCAGTCTGCTGGAGCCACCCAACCAGACCTGCGTAAGACAACATTACGTCGTTCACCCAATGCTTTCCACTCCTCAACAATAGATGACCGCCAATTATCTGCTGCAGCAGCAACATCAACAGCATTTGTACTGTGGACGTTACCCAAGGTGCTTTTCCAATCTCCAGTTTCAGGCAGATCGGATTTTAGAAAA
>PKCL01000147.1 GCA_002862165.1 Planctomycetaceae bacterium | reverse complement strand
CAGGACCAAGGTCAATCGTCTGAGAAAGACACTGCTCCCTCCGATATTTCACAACCTGAAGACACCACCAGCACGAAACCAGTCACCGAAAACACCACCTCGAACGCCCCAACTCCTGAATCGAATTCATCAAACACAACGCAGTCTGCACCGATCGCGGACATCTACGACAACCTGAAACTCCCCGACGACATGCTTGGTGGTGTCTATGCAAATATGGCTTCAATTTCACACACTGGCAGTGAGTTCTGCTTTGACTTTATCGCACAATTCTTCCCACGATCTGCAGTGACGGCTCGAGTTTATATGGCAGCACCCCGGGTACCCGAATTACTAAACTCATTAAAGCGATCAATAAATGCTAAATGAGTGAGTTCCAACCACATGCAGCGAAACTAACAAGCGTGACCGAGTGTTTCCAAGAAGTCGCTTGATATTCGAAGTCTACGCAATGACACAACACACACGCTCTTGACTTAACATCTTCTGTCTACGCAATTTCAATCGGACTTCGATTGCTCTCTTTTTCAAGAGAGTCATGATTCTCTAGCAAATAATCAACTGCGCGAGCAAAAGCAGGAACGTCATTGAGACTCAGGACTGTTGATTCCAAATTAGCGATTTTCATCCTTCGCTGCATTCGCCCACGAAAATCAGGTTCATCAATCATCCGGCAGCAGACATCAAGAAAATCTGCTTCATTTCTAGTAATCAATTCTTCGAGCCCGACTTTGTTCAAAAGATAAGCCGTTGACAGATTATAAAATCGGTTGCCAGCCAGCGTCACAACCGGCAACCTTAGGGTCAGCAGATCAACGGCAGTGTTGTATCCTCCGAAAGGATGTGCATCAATTGCAAAGTGTGCTTTTTCCAGGGACTGCATGTACCGCTGAAATTCAAAGTTTGGCATCACAACCGTCTGCTCTGATCCAAGTATGTTTTCAACAGCACGCTTGAGCGGCACATACCCATTACCGAGTACCGCCCCGCCTGGGAAAAAGTGGAACTTGACCGGCGTTTTCACTCTTTCCGAGATGACTTTGAGGCGTCTAAGATGATCACTATTTATTTTCTGACCACTCCAAGTGCAATTGATAATGACCGCATTGTCATCAAGCGTTGGGTATTCCAATTTGTACTCAAGCGGCACTGGCGCCTGCGCACACCCAGGAATTAAAACAAGACGCTCGGAATAATGCTCACTCGCACGGTCAACAACTTCAGTGTCTTGACCACCAATCCAGTAGTCAATTTTTGCTCCAAATGTACTCACCGGATGCCCATAATTGCTTATCTGAATTGGTGCAATACGCATGTTTGCAAGAATAATGCTTTCGATACTCATTCCAATATCTGGAAAATACGCCATCGCAAAATCATTCGGGTCGACAGACGACAGGTCGTCTGCTTTTTCTGAGGCGTTGTAATACCGGACTTCACTAAACACCTCTGTATCAAGGTCCTCCCGAGGTCGTCCCAGATGCACAAGTACAAGTTCGTGTTCTTTTGCCAACTCTCTTACGAACGGATGCTGTGACCGATAAACACTTTGACGAGGAAACCACATCGACGAGAGAACGCCTATTTTCTTTGGTTTTGGCGTATTGACAACTTGTCTGCTGCAAAGAGGCGTTGCTTGAAACAGCCGATTAATTCGCTGCTTTACTAAATAATCTTTTTCGTTATCGATGTACGTTGCACCAAAATATGCATGATGAGTGAATGAGTTGATTCCAATCAAGCGATCGTCTTCGAATGTAATATGCTCACGTAGATGGGCAAGAGTCTCTGGATCAGAAGGACCGGTACGGTACATTTCAAGAAAACAAAAGTACCACTGGGTTGCTAACTGAGGACTGGTTGCAAAAAGTAATCGGCGATCAATTTTGACACGATTTCGACCAGAGTAAAGAGATAGTAGCTTCGTGTAATTTCGTTGCTGCCTTAAAAGCACCTGGACAAATGGGTCAGTTGTTCGGAAATCACTCATTGCAACGACATTCCCAATCACCGCATTGAGGTCAATGAACCTTGCCGCATACTGCTCCGGCAAAATAAATTCTTCTTGCGTCATGTAATAGAGAAACTGCTTCACAAAACGATTGATTGCAGCCTGACTTTCATCTTCGAGATGATAGTACGTCACATCTCGAAAGTGTGTCAGAACAGCAAGAAACTGTGCTGCCATCTGCGTGTACTCACCAGCATGATAGTGCTGAACAAGCCTCGCTTCATCGAAAAATAAAAGTGGGCTACGTGCCGCAGGCACACCTTCGACATTCCGCTGATGAGAACCCGGCTCCTGAAGATTCTCCGGCACCCCTTGGCTGTTTCCCGACAACGATGACATACATTCCTCCGCATCTAACCCTCTGTCCAAGAGCACAAACCAAAAGCACAAACCATGCGCACAAACCATGCGCACAAATCATCTTGGAAAAAGGGAGTTTACCACAACCGTTGCCACGTTGCGACCTGCGTTCACACGTCATGACCAACTTAAGAAATCAAGAATTTCAGTCGCCTTGTGCCAGACCGTCCACCCGGCAATACCAAAAAAACCAATTGCTGAGCACCACAGCAGTACGTCCCAACTCCTCCCGGGCGCTAACCGCTCATCGATATCTCGATACCGAAAATACAGCACAGCAACCGCGAGTGCGCCAAGCATCAATGCTTGGGCTACACCACTTGCCAGAACCATTGCAACTGGAGCACGAAAGAGAAACGCCATCGCTAATGCAGCAAGTA
>PKCL01000276.1 GCA_002862165.1 Planctomycetaceae bacterium | reverse complement strand
CTCTACGTGCAGCAAGAGCACGCGACTCACCAGAATCAAGCGGCCAGTGCGCGCCACACTCAAGTGCGTCACAAGATGAGCCAATTTTTTTGAGAATTGATTGTGCTGTTGCCACGTGAAGCGGTGACCCTCCGTGCGATCCACATGCGAGTGCAATCTCGGCATCGGAAAGGCTGTATCTGTCAGCGGCACCACTTGCGACCAACGGCAAGGCTTGGATTGGTTTGAGACATGATCTTGGAAATACTGATGCTTCGACATCACCGATGCTCAGAGTTCGCTCGCCGGCTTCATTGACAACAACTGCCCTGCCACGATGAAACGACTCTTCTTCCTTGCCACGTCGCACAACAAGTAATCGTGGAGATACATCCATTTGTAAACAATCACTTTCAGCACAAAGAACGAAGCGGATGACAACCTTTTTGTCAGCCGAAACAAGGCTCAACTGGCAGATTGTACTGTTTTCCGTTTTCTATTTTTTTTCTGCCAAAAGTTACAAACACGAGCATCCATACGGGATTTAGGGCCGATACTCATCACGCAAGAAAAAAAGGCTTATACTTGAGTAAACTTTTGCGATGAGACAGGCGGCATCGCTTTCCACCACCCGACTGACCAGAAACTATCAACAGCCATATGCCTATTTCACGACTTCCCGGACTCACGCTTTCCTCGACTACCATGTCGATTCTCGAAGCAGCCGACGCGGCCGGCCAACTCACACTTTTTGACTCTGTTGAACAACTCGTCGCCGCAGCCGCCCCGGCTGAGGAGTGCAGCGAAGATGGTTTCTATACTGTCGGCTACGATGTTCCGAATCGTGGCTTTGTACCTGAAGCGAAAGTATGCCATACCACCAATGGAATCGCAGCAAATTATCTTGATGCGTATATGCGTCGTCGCGACCCAGACTGCATGGTCATCGCTGACGACCAGAACACTGACAAGCCTACATTTTCAAATCGTTTTGGGCACGAGTTTGATAGCCTTCGAAACGAAACCATCGAGTGGTTGAAAACCCAACCCATAGGTTGTTTTTTCTTTAAGTCGGGGGTGCCCGACAAGCCTCTCGATGCAGTAGCGATCTGCCCGGCAAATGCCGGCTTCTTTGCGCTCGGCTTGGCGTTACTCCAAGGCATTACTCCTGTCCAGCAAGTATTAGACCAGGCTGAGAGCTACTACCACGAGGCTGTTGTGTATGTTGCTCCGCCATTTCGCCACACTCACTTCGAGGGCAAACAGGTCGTTGTGCATAATCGTCGCTTTGATGACAGCACCAGCCTTCATGAACTTTTCAGCTACAACCTGTACCCCGGACCATCTGCGAAGAAGGGTGTGTACGGAATGCTCCTGACCATGGGCGAGCGGGCCGAAACACCGTGGACAACAGCTCATTGCTCAACAGTACAAGTTGTCACTCCGTATGAAAATGTTACGACAATCATGCACGAAGGAGCCAGTGGTGGTGGCAAAAGTGAGATGCTCGAACATATGCACCGCGAAGCTGACGGTCAGCTTAAACTTGCAACCAACACCGTCACACATGACTCTCGGTCCCTTGCTCTACCACGAGGCTGTGAACTTCATCCCGTCACTGACGACATGGCTCTCTGCCACCCCGCACTGAAGGGGAAAGATTCTCAACCCGGTTCACTGAGCCTTATGGATGCAGAGAGTGCCTGGTTTATTCGCGTAAATCATATTGAGGAATACGGCGTCGACCCACAACTAGAAAAACTCACAATCTCACCACCCGGCCCACTTCTCTTTCTGAATCTGAAGGCTCAGCCCAACGCCACAACACTCATCTGGGAACACACTGAAGACGAGCCTGGCAAACGCTGCCCAAACCCACGAGTCGTTATGCCTCGTAATTACGTGAGTGACGTAATCGATGAACCGGTTTCTGTCGATATCCGAAGCTTCGGTGTCCGATGCCCACCGTGCACGCGTGAGAATCCAACGTACGGAATCATCGGGCTATTTCATGTTCTGCCACCAGCACTCGCATGGCTCTGGAGGCTGGTCGCACCTCGTGGTCACGGTAATCCATCAATTGTTGATGAAGGTGGCATGCAGAGTGAGGGTGTTGGTTCATACTGGCCCTTTGCAACTGGCAGACGCGTGGACCAAGCAAATATTCTCTTAAACCAAATTCGAGAAACTGCTGGCACTTTGTTTGTGCTAATTCCGAACCAGCACATTGGCTGTTGGAACACTGGCTTCGCACCACAGTGGGTGGCTCGTGAATATCTCGCCAGACGAGGATCAGCGACCTTCCGTCCGACGGAATTAAAACCAGCGCGCTGCCCGCTGCTCGGCCATCATCGAGAATCCATGCAGGTTGAAGGCCAGACCATAGGCACACTGTTCTTTGACGTTTCAAAGCAACCGGAAGTTGGCACTGATGCGTACGACAAGGGTGCCGATATTCTTCGAACGTTCTTCCTTGAGCACCTCAATCACTTCGATCATGATGAACTCGAGCCACTTGGACGCAAGATCATTCAGGCATGCAACGAGAATGCGTCTGTCGAAGAATATGAAAACCTGATTCCGCAGGTGTAGCACGCTAGCCTTCAATCGTTTTGATACCTCACTGGCCAACTCGAAGTCGATTGAATACTGACCAGTTGTCACAGAGGCTGTCAGAGACGTCTTCTGCTGATCTGCGTACCGTTTCTGTAAACGGTTTTCGGAGCTGTGCTGTATTGCGAAAAAAACCGGCATCAGCCTCAGAGATGCGGTAGCCT
>PKCL01000464.1 GCA_002862165.1 Planctomycetaceae bacterium | reverse complement strand
TGGGCGGCGGTCTTGCACCAACATATAACCCACGAACCAATCAAAGGGCAGGCAGACCTGAGCGACTCGCCATGGAGGTCGATGGCGTCCCGTCTGTCATGGCTCGAAAGGCTCAGGCAGAAGTCGTGCCGCCCCCGCCAATTTCAAAAAAGTCATCCACTTCTCAACGATCTGTCGTCACAACAGAAGATTCAATGATTAGTAAACCCTTCATGACGGGTGATGCAATGACTCTTGATGGATCATCCAGCGGTGGCTTCGGGACATACAGCGAAGGTTCTTCTTCGATGGAAGAAGAGATGTGGATGGGCCGGACACCGGCACAACTTCATGTAGAGTCTTTTTATGACGACCCCTATGCATGTGAAGAAGATTGTAATCCTGTTCCAAGTTGCTTTGATGGAGCAATCTGTCAGTGGCTCCATCAGTTTGGCAGGCCGTACTACGGTTGGAAGTGGTATCGGGACTTTACAGCAAGTGCTGGGGTGACAGCATTTGAAAATGAAGTTGATCTTGGTCTTATAGGAAACTTTGGCACGAACGAATATCTGAACTTTGGTATGCCGCTTTGGAATGCTTTTGGACTTGGCTGGCAAATAGGTGCGCGTGGTACACAGACAGGATTCGGTTCACGAACAATTAATGGCAATGTGATTGACTCTCGCAACCAGCAGTTCGTAACAACGGGCCTTTTCACAAGAGCGTTTGAAGGGCGTGGTCTTCAGGGTGGCGCTGCTTTTGACTACCTCAATAACACTGGTTTCGTGGGCACAACTGATGTGAAACAAATGCGGGGAGAAGTGAGTTATGTATGGGGGTACCATGAACTGGGTTTTTGGGGTGCCTTCAATGCAGGAAAGGGTCTTGGAATAAAAAATGCACAAACAAATCAGCCATTTGTAAACAACACCGTGCATACGTACAACGCGTTTTATCGGGTCCAGTTTGGTGATGCCAATGAGTGGAAAGTATGGGGCGGTGCTTCACATGAGGGCCAAGGATATGTCGGTTCAATTCTTCGGGCCCCAATGACGAGATCACTTGCTCTTGAGGGAACGTTCGCATACCTGATGCCCGGCAAATCAAAGACTGCGAAAGTCATTAATCCAGTGGGGGGCGGCCTCGTTAATTCCACCTTCACTCCAATGGCGTGGAATCTTGGTATTAACCTCGTCTATTATCCACGGGGTCGATCAAGACGAAGCCTTGCCAGTCCGTATCGACCATTGTTCGATGTTGCTGATAACGGAACAATGATTCAGGGTCTCTAAACTCCCGTTTACGCGGAAACTCAGCGGTACATAGACGCCCGTTTCTCAAAACAGCTGTTTTTCGGTATCTTCTATGCTGAAAGACAGCAGTTTTGATCACGCCAGCGTGGCTTTGTGATCGCTGCTTTGTACGAGGGCCGCTACGGTTCCGACACCAGCAAAACACAGAGAAACATGACAGAAAACAATGACCCCTGGGCGAATCTTGCAGATTCGCTCGGTGCGGCTCCCGGAGGGGAACCATCTCAAAAACCACAAAGTCGTCCGATAAAACCTGCCAAGCCAGCTGAGGCCGAGAAACCAGTAAATAAAGATTCTGCGACTGAGGCACCCCGAACAGACTGGGGTGGTGTTGCAGATCAACTTGGCATTGAAGGCTCAAAGCCAGCACCTTCGAAGCCGACTACGAATAGCGAATCACAAAAAGCTGAACCAACGCCGCGTGTCTCAGATGCTGAAAGCCAGCCTCGAGATGATGGCTTCGGAGCTGGTCTCCTTGACGATGGTGCTTCATCACCGCGACGCTCATCCAGACCACGAAGCCAAAACGGTGAAAGGCGGAAATCTGCACCTCGACCTCGTCGGTCAGAAGACGACAGCGTTCAGGAGGCTCCGCGTCAGCGAGAGAGAAGCCAGGAGAGAAGCGAAGAGCGCAGCCACGATAGAAGCCAAGAGCGCAGCCAAGAAAGAAGTCAAGAAAGAAGCCAGGAGAGAAGCGAAGAGCGCAGCCAAGATAGAAGCCACGAGAGAGACCACGAGAGAGACGAAAATGCGACTGACGAATCGGGTGAACCACGTCGTCGCCGTCGAGGCCGCCGCGGTGGCCGTGGTCGTGGACGGCGTACTGATCAGCGTTCTCAGGAAGAAGGTCGTGTTGAAGCCCGTGTTGAGGACAGTGAAGATCTTCCTGGCTACGGTCGGAATTTGGACGGGGAACGACATGAGAGGCAAGGGTCGTCGTCCTCAGAGTCAGCTTCAGAGGGTCAGCCACAGAATGCGCAGGACGGTGATTTCGGGCAAGTCTTGAATACTGGTACTGAGAGCAATGAGAGAGAACTCAATGCTGATGCTCGTGATGATCGTCGGGAGTCATCGGATGATGATCGTCCACCTCGTCGCCGTCGTCGTCGCCGTGGACGTGGTCGACGAACACGAGACGGCGTAGAGTCAGAGCGTGACGAAAGCCGTACACAACAAGATGGACACGGTGAAGCCTCAAGTGAATCCAGAGATGTTTCGCGAGACGGTGAGGAAACACATACACGGCGAGACACCCCCAGAAGTGAAGATTCGGACGGTGAGCCGCGCCGCCGTCGGCGGCGTCGACGAACATCAGATGATGATTCGCAGGAACCACGTGGTGAAGATCGCCCAGCACGCAGATCGTCGAGATCTGAAGGCACAAGCAACCAACGACAATCAACACGTGGCAGTGGCCGTAGACGAGAAGTAAGCCGTGGAGAGGATGGTGAGCGTCGTCGCCGTGAGACT
>PKCL01000359.1 GCA_002862165.1 Planctomycetaceae bacterium | reverse complement strand
CAATCCGAACAAGAATTACAAAGCCTTGCTCGCAGAGTTTATGAGGAAAGGCTAGAGGCCGGCATTGCTCGTGAGCAGGCACGTAAAGATCTGCCGCTTTCAACATATACGGAGGCTTATTGGAAAATAGACCTTCACAATCTCTTGCACTTCCTTGCGTTAAGAATGGATAGTCACGCACAACTTGAAATCCGAAAGTATGCCGAAACAATAGGCTATGAAATCATTGCAAAATTGTTTCCTCTTTGCTGGGAAGCATTTCTCGACTATCGAGTTCACGCGATGCGACTCACACAACTGGATAGAGGCGTTATTCACCGTTTGGCGTCAAGCGGTAAACCATTGCCAGTGTCACGGGAAGATTTCAATTCGGCTCAAGACCAATCATGGGCTTCACTTGAGCGGTGTCGTGAAAGAGATGAGTGCTTTGGAAAACTGGCCTCACTCGGACTTGTGACGGAGTCGTGATATCAAGGGTATTACCTGAACCATTTCGCCCCGACAAAAACCGTCACATTCTTTAGGGACAATTAATAGCCCATTTGCTGAGGAAAGTGCCAGTAAGTCAGCGGACCCTCCCCAAGGCAATGCTTTTGCAAGTAGACCGTTGTCTGCTAATTCTAGCTGACAAGGATGATACACGGGTCGATCACGACTACCCTGCACCGAGTTTTTCAATCTCGCCATCTGTTGATCCCGAGCCTGTAAGAATTGACTATTGCCCGAAATCTTTTCCAAGGCAGGACGAACAAATAGTTCAAAACAAACAAGAGCACTCACAGGATTTCCAGGAAGTCCAAAAACGAGTGTTGGTGATGCTGCCGGTCGGTGCAAGACTCCAAACCAGATGGGCTTCCCAGGCTTCAGGCACACTTTGTGAAAAACACACTCGACACCGATGTTTCCGAGTGCTTTCGGCACGAGGTCGTAGTCTCCAGTAGAGACGCCGCCCGAAAGCAGCAGGATATCAGCTGCCAGTCCTTGAGCGATTACAGCCCGGAGTGGCTCCGGTCGATCACTCGCAATACCCATTGGGATTGGCTCTGCCCCACATCTTGTTACTGCAGCAGAGAGCATCGGCTCATTCGTATTACGGATTTGACCTTCTGCTGGAACTTGACTACTGGGAACCAGTTCATTCCCCGTTGTAATAATTGACACGCGAGGGGGTGCAATGGCTACCACATGAGTAGCACCAGCCTCGGCAGCAAGACCTATATGAACCGGTTCCAACTCAATCCCGTGGCGTATCACTGCCTGACCCGCATGAAAAAAACTTCCCTTTTTACTGACATGCTGGCCGTTACGAAAATGAGGATCCTGCAAAGACACTTGCTCACCCGCCTGAGCATGAGAAGTTCCTGAAACGGCTCGCTCGATTGGGATCACCGCGTCTGCACCTGTAGGCATGGGAGCACCCGTCATAATTCGAACACACTGGCCCTGCTCAAGAATACTTGCTGTCATCTCACCAGCGGCAATTTCAGCAACAACTTTGAGTGTTACGGCTTGTTTGCAATCCAACGAATCAACAAAATCTTTCGAGATAACTGCAAATCCATCCATCATTGAACGGTGCCACGGTGGTGAGTCTGTATCTGACGTCACATCTTCCTGTAATTGAAGGCCAACGGCCTCCTCTAACAGGATGCGGCGTGGTTGAATAGCTGCTGCTGACATTTGTATACGCCGCAGAGCTTCCGCAACATCAATCATAAGGACACACTGCCACGTGTGGTCGCCAGAAAAGCTTTGAGGATCTCATGGCCATCTGGTGTGAGAAAGCTTTCTGGATGAAACTGTACCCCGTAAACAGGCAATTCGTGGTGGCGAATAGCCATGATTTCCCTGCCTCCATCAGGTGCCGCCGCCCAAGCATCGACGATAAAATCCTTTGGTAACGTCGAGGGGTCAATAACCAAGCTGTGGTACCGAGTCGCGGTAATTGGAGATGGAAGTCCGGTAAAGACACCCATACTATTATGTTCAATTTGATCGACCTTACCGTGCATCAATTGTTGGGCGGCCACAATTTTTCCACCAAAAACCTGACCAATTGCCTGATGGCCAAGGCAGACGCCGAGTATTGGCATTCGCCCTGCAAATCGCCGCACAACATCGCACGAAATGCCCGCTTCGTCTGGTGTACATGGACCAGGTGAAATAAGAATGTGACTAGGCTGCTTTGCGGCAATTGCGTCACCGTCAATGCAATCATTACGATAGACCTCTACGTTCAAACTTGGATCAATTTCGCCAAGTCTCTGAACGAGATTCCAGGTAAAAGAGTCGTAGTTATCGATGAGAAGCAACATATAGACCAACTGAAATCTATTTCTTCGGAAAGAAAGCCTACTCCAAAAGAGTCACTGGATGACCAACACGCTCAACAAGCGGGATCACTTGGGGTTTATAAATGGTCGTGTATGCCTCTGCTTGCCGATGGGCGTCAAGCGATTCTTGAGAATCCCAGTGCTCTATAAGGGTAAATCGATTTGGCTCAGATTGCGAGTGATATACATCAAATCGCTGGCAACCCAACTCAGTTTCGCTCAGCCTCATTGCCTTGCACAGTAAGTCTTTCACTTTCTCAATATCGTGTTCTTTTTTCACTGTGAGCACAATATTCATACAAATCATTTTATTTCATCCTTTCTGTACAACTCTTTACTGTACCACGACGGGTTTCAAAGTTTTTCTCTCACCATATTTGCGGGCTAGGATTCGAATATACGGCGGCAAAAAAGCTGCTCGATGGGCAAA
>PKCL01000124.1 GCA_002862165.1 Planctomycetaceae bacterium | reverse complement strand
TTAGGTTTCGCTGGCCGGGCTGTGTCTTCACTTTTGGCAGCTGACACAGAAGAAATGTCGTCCACTGCGAAGATTGAACGATTGCCACCTGCAAACAGAAGGAGTGCCGCTGCGATGTGCAACGCCGCTGTGATACGGGAACGAGGGATGTGAAAATTCATATGTATGATGAGCTGTGGCAGCTCACAAAATCCTAGAGGTTTTTGAAGTCGAAGCACTCAGAGGTTTGGTTGGATACAAATTTTCTTGACAGTGCAAGCACGTTTGATGATTGATTCTTGTTGCTTGGGGTGGCATTCTTGTTACGAGTCGAGCTTTGTTTATACAAAAAAATGTATGCCAGGTACTACTCGCAGTTGGTGCGTACAAGAAAAAGTATGGATCGTCTCATTCTGTTTTTCAATTAGCTGGGTAGAATGTTCGTCTGTGCCTGATTCGTGAGAGCCTTGTTCAAGTGCCGTTGACCGTCCTATCCTTACCAGCAAGTTTGCTGGACAGTTTTAATTTTCAAGAAGGGAAGAAGACTATGAGGTTGTGTTCCTGCTTCATTCTTTTGACGATGGCATCTGTAGCCAGTGCGGAATGGAAGGTATCTCCCGAGGCAATGATGACTCGGTGGGGCAAACAGGTAACTCCCCAGAATGCTTGGCAGGAGTACCCACGCCCGCAATTTCGGCGAGATGAGAGCTGGAAGAACCTGAATGGTTTATGGAAGTTTGCGATCTCCAAGGATGGAGTAATGCCCCACGACTATCAGAGAGATATTCTTGTGCCCTTTCCCGTGGAATCGGCACTTAGTGGTGTGCAGCGACTGCTCGCGCCCGATGAGATGTTGTGGTACCGACGTATGTTCAAACATCAGACTCGTGGCGGGCATCGCACTCATTTGCATTTCGAGGCGGTTGATTATGAATGCACCGTATATCTCAATGGAAAAAAAATCGGGTCACACAAAGGGAGCAGTGATCCGTTCAAGTTTGATATCACAGATGTGTTGCGTCCGGGGGACAATCAGTTGACTGTCAGTGTGATTGACCAGACTGCACCTTCACAGACCCTTGGAAAACAATCACTGAAGCCCAAAGGAATTTATTACACCCGCGTATCAGGTATTTGGCAGACGGTATGGTTAGAAGATGTGCCCCAGCGACATTTTCGTATGGTCAAAATGAAGCCCAGGATAGCTGAGAGTACGTTACGTGTGCTGCCGACTCTTGAGGGGAAACCGTTGGAGTCAGAGCGCATTGTGATCACCGTTCGTGATGGTGAACGCGTAGTTGGTGTTGCTGACGCCGCTTTAAGTGTGCGGATACCCAACGCAAAGCTCTGGTCACCTCGAAACCCGAGTCTCTATGACATCACCATGGAGTTGTTCGATGGTGAAGAATTGATCGATCGTGTTGAGTCTTATGCAGCCATGCGTGAGATAGGAACTGTTCGCGGACCCGGTGGGCAGGTTCGCATGACGTTGAATGGCAAAGTCGTGTTCCATTACGGCACATTGGATCAAGGTTGGTGGCCTGACGGTTTGTTGACGCCACCCAGTGATGCAGCGATGCGTTTTGACGTCGAGTATTTGAAGAAGTCTGGTTTCAACATGATCCGAAAGCACATCAAAGTTGAGTCGCGGCGTTATTATGCTCATTGTGATCGAATTGGGATGATGGTTTGGCAGGATATGCCGAGTACTGGCGGAAGGCCATTTTGGAGCAAGCTTGCTCCACATCCGGTAGAAGATGAATGGCCTGCAGAGCACCACGAGCAGTTTGTCAAGGAATTGAGTTCGATGGTGGGAAGTCTTCGAAATCATCCATCAATTGTGATGTGGGTGCCTTTCAATGAACGTTGGGGCCAGCACGAGACCATTCGGATTGGTCAAGTAATGGAAAATCTTGATGTTACGCGTCTGGTCAACATTGCCAGCGGTGGTAATTTCTTTCCTGTCGGTGATGTTGTGGACCGCCATAATTATCCCGAACCGATGTTTCCGTTCGAGGATCAAAGTTTCAATGACTACGTGAAGGTTGTGGGTGAGTTTGGTGGCCATGGCTTTGTAGTCCCCGGTCACCAATGGAACTCAGAAATGCGGAATTGGGGATATGGAGACTTGCCGGCTACCAAAGACGAATACAGGCAGCGATATCGACGCTCGTTTGACGAACTCATGAAACTCCGACGCCGAGGTGTCGCGGCAGGTGTGTATACGCAGACGACCGATGTTGAGGGTGAGGTCAACGGATTGATGACCTATGATCGAGAGGTTCAGAAACTTCCAGCTGACGAGTTGAGGCAATTACACGAACCGGCTCGTTTCTGAATTTTGCCTAGCGAATTACAGGTTCCACCGAGATTGTACGAGTGTTGGGTGAGTCTCGTTGACCCTCTTAGCCCCGGCGCTCGCCGTCAGAGTTGGGCGTTGCCTGAAAACTGGGCGTTGTCGTGGTCGCAGCAAGTCAGTACGCGTCAGGAGCCTACGCCACACCTGACAATATGTCTCAATACGTGTACGGATCGTCTCATACTGTTTCTTACTTGGCGGGTTAGAATGCACTCTGGGTCTTTATTTATCAATATAGAATCGGACGATATTTATGCGTTTTCCCTTGCGATTATTCGTGGCAGCGATTCTTTGTTTCACGACGCTCTATTCGGACGTGATAGCTCAGGAACAGCCAAATATCATTGTGATTCTGGCAGACGATCTGGGATATTCCGACCTGGGTTGCTTTGGCGGAGAGATTACAACCCCAACACTCGACTCACTCGCCGA
>PKCL01000128.1 GCA_002862165.1 Planctomycetaceae bacterium | reverse complement strand
ATCTCCCAGTATAGTGTTCGGAAGGTTGTCACACATGTTTCCGTGAGTCTCACTCCAAGGAGTATTCTCATTAGGTGTATCGTGAATAACAGTTTCTTTCTTTTTTTTACTCATATTTTTTCTGGTGCGAATGGAGTGCGATGAAACTGAAGAATCTTAAATGAAACTATTAATGCTTGGGATGACTACTGAAATATTGAATGTTTCATTTTTTAATAAAGACAACGCACAATTCTAGCTCTGGAGAGATGTTGACGATACTGAATAGTATTATTTTTTTATAAAGATGCTAAGTATGGGTTTAGGGAGGCACGTCCGAAAATTTATAAGAATTTTTAGTCGCGTGACTTTTTCCGGCAACCGTGACTGATCCATGGTCAATTCTTAGAGAATCCACTTGCCAATGACGTGTGCCTGGATTCTTTGGGTTCAATGAATCTAAAGAATTAAGCTTCTCAGGAACGGTTACTAAGAGAATTGTAAGATCACGAAATCTCTGCATTTTCGTATGCATCCCTACCGCCTTTAAAGTTTTGTTGCACTCTTCGAGAATGGCATTCCGAGGAAGTGGAAGTTGGCCTAAGCCAGCCCGGCGAACGGTTAGAGCAAACTGATTAGATAGTTTTAGCTTTATTTCAACATCAGCCCATGCTACGGCGGTCACCCCCCATGTAGAAACTTCTATTCCAATACGAGCCAATTGGGGCTCAAGTTTAATACGTGGGCGGGATAGTCGGCCCCACTGAATGGTTTTCAGTAGGTCAGGGTGATTGCGAGGCAGATCATGCCCCAACCATGCATTCATTTCGTCTTCTCGCACGCTGACACCCCATTTCTTTTCATGCCTCAACTGATTTGTAACAGCAGCTACCTGTGTTACAAATCGTCCAGCGACTGATTCGTCGTCTGATCCAATATCTACAACCGACTGATAAAAATGTGGTGGCACAAAGGCCAGACTAATAATGGAAAAAACTATGATGCCACCGAACACGCTTATAAACAGCAGAAGGCGAGAGATCCGTGAGTATCTTATGACGACGTGAGAAGACGTATTTGCCTCTTTGGCTTCTGGTGGTCGCGAAGAAATTCTCGTTACAGTATCTTCCAAAACTGCTACCCCAGCGGCTTACCCAGCAAGTTTGCATAATCTTGAGATTGGTAGAACACCATCATCTTCAAGAACGACTTCCCCAAGTGCATCAATTTCTAGTTCATCCCGTAGAACACGCATTTCTGACGGAGCTTCGATACCGATCCGGACTTTACCACCATTTACTCGTACTACTGTTACAACAACTGATTCTCCAACTCGAATGCGCTCATTTTGCTTCCGGGACAATACCAGCATAAAAGCCTCCATTTTTGTGAGATAAATTTGTGAAATGAATAGAGCTGGCGACTATGCAGATTTTTTATGATGTTAGCGGGTGGACGGCACCACGACTTGGATCATTCAAAGATCTGGGAAAGATAGGAGCCAAAGGGAATATCGTCCGGATACTTAAGATTTCTTGGCCGTAACGATTTATCATGCAGTCATACGGATCATTCCGGCTGCACCGAGAGTTCAACAAAAGTACAAAATCTTTTTCACGGATGTGTTTATAAGTAGTTGGCCTACTCAAGGAACTGAAAACTATTTGTTTTCAGTTTCCGTATATGCCGCGAGACTCACTTCTTCAGCGATCGCCATGCAGGCTTCAGCATCAGCAATACGTTGTAGATCATCAGCCAGAAGGCCCGGATGAATTCGATGAGTAGAATGTAAATGACGCTGCATTACTGAAGCGAGTCCAGATGTAAGTAGAGAGCCTCGAGGGTCAATCTGAAGAGTTACGGATACTGGAATTTTCGCTTTGGATGCAATTCGCTTGTTTAGTTCCAGCCTTGGAAAAGGTGGAATACCACCAGGATGGAGAAGTGCACGAAGAAGAATCGCTGTGTCTGCAAATTGATGGTATTGATCAGCGATCTTTTGTGTAGGGGCATCTGTGACTTCAATACGGTACTGTGCTCTCGGTCCTACGAGCTCAAATGTGTTTACAGATTCATGAAAACTGTTGTCAAAATGTGGGCCACCGGCCCAACAAATTAATTTATCTTTTGATGTACGAGCCCATTTAGAAAGTGAAATACGTAATCGCTCGAGTTGAATCGTATCGATGGATGTTTTTACTTGTCGACGTGGGTCAATTAATAACACTCGCTCACGAGTTGGGTCGTGAAGGATGATCTCACCATCAAAGGCTTCTGAATGGGTTGATTTAGTATTTGGGCTGTTTTTTTCAAAACTTGCAGTGTCAAGGAAATCCCATGCAACCTTGCCTGAAAAAAGTGTCAGGCTTCGAGCAATTGGGACGTCTTTACGATCTGCAAAAACGTCCGTTTCGACTCTCAGAGTATCAATATCATTTGCGCGTGTACAAATTTCTTGCCCAAAAGAAAATAGGACTGCAATAGCAAGAAAGAATGTTCGGATGAGAGGCCGCATCAGATGACATTGTGTGGTAGCCACATGTACCATGCTTTCGGTGTAAAATATCCAATTACTCGCCACCCAGAAGACTCTACCAGATGACAACGTGCTCGCCCTAGTGTGATTTTTTTAGCAGAATGGAGAGTCGGACCATTTTTTAGTAATTTTTGATAAGACCAAAATTACCCCCACTACCCTCCTCTCCTAGTTGCATAATGTTTCTCTCTGATCTCCTTGTTGTTTTCGCTGTAACAGCAGTCGTGGTTTTTTTATTCGGGCGAGCCCAAATACCGAG
>PKCL01000197.1 GCA_002862165.1 Planctomycetaceae bacterium | reverse complement strand
TGCTAAGCGCCATCGGTATGTAACCATTCTGTGCCATCACCTTGTTACCGTAGCCATTTTGGCTCAAGGTACACCTCGGGGCGATGCGTTCTACGCAGCCCTTCTTTTACGCGGGTTCGAATTCCGGCCGCGCGGTTTTTACATTCTACCAAAAACCCCACTCTCGTGCCAAAAATAAGCAAACCTCTCAAGAAATCGCAACAAAAACAATAAAAGAACGTTTAGCGATTTGGAAAAATTTCGGGCTGTGACACAAAAGATTCAAAAAAAAAACTTCCCTTCAAAATCTTGCGCAACAAACGTACAAAGAACACTGAGATTTTAAGCAACTTTTGAAAAAAAATTGTTTACGCTTCTCGATTTGTGCGTGTCATCCTTGCGCAGGGGCCATGCTAATCTTCTCTGTATCGTTCCAATTTTAACGGATGACCCCCGAAGGGGATCCGAAAGTTGATGGACCATCAGGACTCATATGATAACGATCCAGAAACAAAAAATCACGGATGATGATAAATATAAGTAATTTCTGCTCAGCGTAATTACTACTTGTAATTTCATCGGAGTTTTTAAGACGTCCTCCGCATCAAAAACCTATCCTCTGCGACTCGAACCTGCGTAAAAAAGGGCTGCGTAGAACGCATCGCCCCGAGGTGTACCTTGAGCCAAAATGGCTACGGTAACAGATTGATGGTACAGAATGGTTACAAGGCGAGATACTTACGAGGTTTGCCGAAGCGATGCCAGTACTGCCTCAGCGCTAGGCCAGCTTATTGGCAGTGCATCATCGCTGAAAGAGGTTTTAAAAACAACAATCGTTCCCATGGACTCCTATATATAGATTCAACTTGCAGCCGGACGGTTTCATGCCCGTCTGTCACCCGAATGGGGGCTAGGTTGGTGAATTGTTGTTGCCGAAGTAACGTCCTGTAAGGTACGCTGATAGTGTGTCCTTGCCGAGCGTGTACCCAACAAGGGTTCCCTGGCGTAAGCCGTGGTGTCCTGGTTGCTACGGAAACGAACAACGCCTCAGGCTGGCAACAGAGCAAGGAAAATCGTTCAGTGTGCGCAGTGGCGGGATAGCACGCTTGAGTAGCGAGCAGTGACCTCTTGCCTCGATAAGACAACAAGACTCCCAACCGTTTTATGTATCAGTGGCCAAGAGATATCGCACCGCAGTATGTGTTTTTCGACATATTGCAACTGAATTTTGGTGGCTTTCAAAATCTGTCGATCGTACTCGCACAGGATTACTTATTTAGTAACTTCTGATGCCACTTCTCAAAAGAAGTAGACGACTCAATACACCGCGAGGAAGATTCTACTTCCCAGTCAAATCGAGACGAAATGTCGTGGAGAACTTCATCAGAAGATTCTTGGCGCACACAACCGATGAACGTCTTGGGTGTCCTTTCGAGGAAACCTATATTGACTGGGAAGCATCAGAGTGGTGAATAACAAATTCAAGTCAAAACGAATTGTCCAAATTCGCAAGAAAAATTTTACTACTTGTTTTCACGCTGTGTGCAATTTTGAATCGGTATGTCCTGAGATGAGAATCGCTATCAAAAGTGTGCGGTATGCTCCTTCAGTCATGAAGGTTCTTACTCAGAAATGATGCCAGTGGCCTCCGATCATTAATGAGGAAACGCCACGTGGGCCCTACCTTGTTACGATAGCCCTCTGATTCTGAGTGACATCAAATCAAGTTCGAAGTTAAATTTGTTAAAAGAATGGTCTGTTCTTGTTCGTCAGTCGTTCTACCGATTGTTTTCGAATTTTTCCTCACGAATATTTTGGTTTTCTTGAATATTCAAAGGCCTCTTAGTAGCCACCGAATGCAATTCGGATTTTGGTACCTGGAACATAGATTCATTCGCAGATCTTTATTCATCTCTTTTGAATTTCCGCGATCAGCAGATGATTTTCGAATTTCCGAAAGCCGAGCCTTTTCCAATTCCACTTTTGAATTTCCGCGATCAGCCGATGATTTGCGAAATTTCCGAAAGCCGAGCCTTTTCCAATTCCATAGGCCGGTAGTTTGTGTTTTTGAAGGTGTTAAGCTTCTACCTTTCGTAAGACTTGCGAGATCGTTTCGGAATTTTCTTGGGGTTCTAACGGTCGTTTTGGAAATTTTCGCAGGGATCTACTCCAACCTCTCCTTACATTGATTATTCAGTGGTTGCTGGCATTGAAATGCATTGAGAAGTAACCTACAGTGTACCAAAAACTACAGCACCTATGAACTACATTATGTAGTTTTTTCACTGTTTTCAAAAGCATGAAGAAAGTGCCCAAACTGTATGAACTTAAAGTTACTTAGTTAAAAAAAGAATTCAAGCTACATAAACTGTCATAAAGTGGTTTTTTGGAAATAGATAAATTCCGAACCTGGCGAGGGCATTAAAATTAAATGTAGTTTTGTTATTGCTATCAAAAACGAATGGAAAAGCTTTGTGAAAATTCGAAATTGCGCCGATCGTTCTGGCAAATTTCCAAACCTGTTTGAATTGTCGAAGAGCTCTGCCGATGACTTTCGATTTTTTGCAAGCCTGTTTGAATTTTCGAAGAGCTCTGCCGATGATTTTCGAATTTTCGCAAGCCTGTTCGAATTTTCGAAGAGCTCTGCCGATGATTTTCGAATTTTAGTGATGAGATCACTTCGGCAGGCTGCAGATCACTTCGGCAGGCTACAGATCACTTCGGCAGGCTGCAGATCACTTCGCACTTTGTAGGCTAAAATGCTTTGTCAGGCTACAAATCATGTAGGCAGGCTGA
>PKCL01000151.1 GCA_002862165.1 Planctomycetaceae bacterium | reverse complement strand
TTATCCCCGGCTTCGGCCATCAAGGTGGTACGGCCGCCGGAGTCGCCGGCGGCTTCGATGAATATGGGCTCGGTGCACTCGTTAATTCTGCCCGTGGGGTCATCTTTGCCCACAGCCGACCAGAAATAAACGACGGGCTCCAACCACACCAGTGGCAGACCGCTGTTGAACGTGCCTGCACACAAATGATCGATCAACTCGCTACAGAAACACCTGCCGGCAAACTACGCTAACCATTTTTCATGTGCGTTTTTGTCTAGTTCGCGTTTTTGTTCAAGGGTTCATCAACAACAAAGTCGCTCGGGAAGTTCGCAGCCTTATCTCCGTCACGTTCTCGCAACCGCTTGTTGTTAAACCCACCGCGTGGTGCATTCATCGGAATATCCATTCCGCCAAGATCAGCCATCATTTTGAAAAGCCGCGTCTCCATGGCTTTCATCTCTTTTTTTACGGCAGGATCACGAATCAAGTTGTTCTGTTCATTCGGATCTGCCTGAATGTCATAGAACTCATCGGTGTCCCAAAGACCATAGTACGTCGTGTACTTGTACTTATCACTCCGTAGTGAAAAAACCGTTGGAGACTGCGGAAAGTTTTTCTCCCAGTAATACGCATACAGAAAGTAATCACGCCACGGCACATCAAGCCCCTTCCCAAGCTCAATAAAACTCTCTCCATCCATATGCGGCGGCTTTTCAACTCCCATTGCTTCCATGACCGTTGGAGCAATGTCAATATTGGCAACCATCTCTTCAACAACAGTACCGCCCTTAAATAAGTCAGGGCACTGCATCAACATTGGCACTCGAATGGATGTCTCGTAGGCAACACGCTTATCAATAAGACCATGCTCGCCAAACATGAACCCGTTGTCACCCATATAGATAACCAGCGTTTCGTCGCGAATCCCCATTTTGTCGAGCTGCTTAAGCACTGTTCCTACACTGTCATCCACTGAACAGAGCGCTTCACAGTACCGCTTGTAATACGCTTCAATATCGAGCTTACTGTGATACGGAAAGTCGACACCATGCCAACTATTTCGTTGATCAAGAAGCCATCGCGGAAGATTTCGATCATTGCCAACAACTTTGTCTTCACTGTCTGGCCGATCAAACTCTTTGCCAGCAAAACGCCCCTTATAGCGATTTTCTGGTGTGAAGTTTGAATGCACTGCCTTGTGCGAAAGGTAGAGAAAGAATGGCTTCTCACGTTCAGTCTGTTGCTCAAGAAAATCAATTGCATAGTCCGTCAACAATGTCGTGATGTACCCATCTTGCGGCACTCGCTTTCCATTGACGTTGATTGTGTAGTTCGGGTTTGGTGGAAAATAGTTCCCCTGGCCTTTAAAGCTCACCCAGTAATCAAAACCAGGACGCGGATCATCATGATGACCACCCATGTGCCACTTGCCGATGAATCCTGTCGAATATCCGGCTTTCTGCAAATACTGTGGGAAAAAGAGCGTTCCATCTGGCACAAGACGGTTGTTATCAATAACGCGGTGCCGAAAGGTATAAAGCCCCGTCAGAATTGACGCCCGACTCGGTGAGCACAACGACGTCGTGACAAATGCATTTTCAAAATGCACACCGTTTGAAGCAAGTGAATCAAGGTGTGGTGTTTCAGCAAACTGATGCCCCATAAAACTCATGGCATCATATCGATGATCATCTGAAAGGATAAACACAACATTCCGAGGTTTTGACCCAGCTATCTTTTGCACCTGAACATCTGCCGGAACAGGCGACACGCTCACGGAACGTTCAAGCTCAGCACCAGTGACAACAACGCCCATCGCACTGCACGCCAAGGCGACCCAGCAAACCCAACACTTGATTAACACACCACGGCTGCACATACGACTTCCCTCTTCTGTAATTAAAAAGCCCTAAAGATAAACAGGCTCTGGAAAAAAACGGCCTTGGAAATAAAACGGCCCTGACCCCATAGTATCGCACTGTAAAAAAATTCTACCAGTAACCGGTCTAATTTGCCTGCAAACCAACCGCTGGCCTCACGCCCGACGTGCTCATCGGCAACGCATAAACACCGTCAAAACATGTAATAAATAATGTTTTCCTGTCATCACCACCAAACGTCGCGTTGATCGGTCGCGTGGGACACTCAATGGTCTCAAGAAGATGACCTGCTGCATCCCACACCCATACGGCAGTTGCCCCCGCACAATACACGTTGCCTTCCTGGTCGATCGTCATACCGTCAGCACCAGGTGCATCACCATCATCCATCGCTGCAAAACGTTGCTGATCACCAAGCACTCCCGGCGATACAACAGGAAATTTCTCAATCGTCTTTGGCTTGTAGCTTGCAACGTAAAGCGTCTTTCCATCTGGACTCATTGTGATCCCATTTGGAGAAATGACCCCTGTTGTTGCCACACCCGTTGTGCCATCGGGCTGAATGCACACAACCTCATTTCTCCCAGTCACTGTGACATAGACAGCGCCCTGATGATCAACGACGAGATCATTAGGCCGGGGAGGCTTTCCTTTTTTATCAGGTTCACCGAGTGAAAAGGTTTCCGCTGCACTCACTTTCCCTGGCTTTCTCTCCGAGAAGACACGAACGACACCGTTACCATTATCTGCCGCATAGAGCTTTCCCAATTGAATGAAAAAACCAGAATACCGTGCAGGCTCCATCGATACATCCTGCCAACTTTTCTTTGCTGGGTCATAACATCGAACAGCCTGCCCTTTGACATCGCTGACGACTAGCTCACCCACGTCATCCCAGGCTGGACCATCAGGAAGAC
>PKCL01000309.1 GCA_002862165.1 Planctomycetaceae bacterium | reverse complement strand
GCTAGCCGCCGGCGAACGGTAGCGTATGCAGTGATAAAAAGACTTTTAAAAATGGATGAGGAGCAATTTCTCTCACCAGTTTTCCAAGCTCGCTCCGAAGTATTCTTGCGTCAACGAATAGCGGGTCAGTTTGTTCAAATTAAAGTCGGCTCAAAGGTGATCGATGTTGGTGTTTCCAATCGCACGGGTCACTTTGAAACAAGCTTCGATCTTGATGGACCTACGGTATTAGTAAACTCAGTCCAAACACCCGTTGGTTCAAAACTCTATTTTGAGTCTGTGGATATAGAAAAGCAGTTCAGGCCCGCGCAGACAACCGGCTATGTTCAACTGGTTGATCCAAACGGGATCTCGGTAATTTCTGATATTGACGATACGATCAAAATTACCAATGTAGCGGATCGACGAGAACTTTTAGCTAACACGTTGTTACGTGAATTTTCTGCAGTGACAGATATGGTAAATCTGTACAAGATGTGGTCATCGTCTGGAGTAATATTTCATTATGTTTCTGCAAGCCCTTGGCAACTGGCCGGACCTCTAAGTGACTTTTTTTCAAACTCGGGATTGCCAGATGGATCAATGCATCTAAAGCTTTTTGGTCTCAAAGACTCAACCCCGCTTGGAAGAATGCGTTCATCAAAAAAATCGAAGCGAGATGTGATCCTTGAAATATTTGACCATTTTCCGAATCGAAAATTTATTCTTGTTGGTGATTCTGGAGAGCGAGACCCTGAGGTCTATACCAAAGTGGCCCAGCAACGATCCTCACAAATAGAAGGTGTAGCGATTCGTCGGGTATCCAGCAGAAGATCTAAACAGAAACTAGAATCGGGCCTTAAACTACTCAGGCAAGCAGTAGCAGACGACAAGTTTCGACTGTTTACTACCGCGGAAGAAATAAAAGACCTTATTTATCTTGGAAAAAAACATTAGATATCTCCGTCGAAAGCGTTCTGAAAATGCTCAATAATTGGTCGGTTCTTGGCTCGCCATAACCACCAGGTGTTGTGACGTGATTCGGACGTTACGAAGAGAACAGTAACGACATCTATTCGATAAGAATAATTTTTTATCCGGTGCTGCTTTATATATGCATTTGCCAATAGGATAATTCTTCGTTTCTTTCGCAGATCAATGGTTTCAACCGGGTGTCCATGCTTGGTATTTGTTCGAGAACGAACTTCGACAAAGACCACGGTACGATTATCAAGAGCGACAATATCAATATCACCGTTTAAAACGCGTGCACGTCGATCTAAAATTTTATATCCACGTTGGCGAAGAAAATTGGCAGCTTCTTTTTCGCCATGCAAACCAATTTGTTTTCGAGCGTCCACTCAGGACCTCTTAGCAAGTTATCGTGCGTAGCGTTACGAGTTTGCAGGAATGTCGGTACGACGCTCACGCAGACGCACAGCTTTTCCGACTCGATCCCGTAAATAATAAAGCTTTGCTCGTCGTGTAACACCAGAACGTTTCACAACAATCTTTGCAATTTTCGGAGAGTGAACTGGAAATTTTCGTTCGACACCCTCACCAGAGACAATGCGACGAACAGTAAACATTTCACGACTGCCCGAACCGTTGCGTGCAATAACAACCCCGTTAAAGACCTGAGTCCGTTCTTTATTCCCTTCAAGAATACGATTGTGAACATCTACCGTGTCACCAATTTCAAATGAATCTGGTTCTTTTTTAAGGCTTTTTGACTCGACATGATCAAGGATTTGCTGACTCATTGTTGATCTCCTGGAAATGCTTTTGGCTAATGTAAGTTATTTGTCGTTGCAATAGTTGGTTTGGTTGTGCGTTGCATCGATGGCCTGTGTCTTATGCCAATCGGCGATGCGTTGATGATCACCAGTTAATAACACTTCAGGCACTCGGAGGCCACGATACTCGCGGGGACGCGTGTACTGTGGCCCCTCAATGAGGCGATCCGTCCCAGAGAATGAATCATCTACAGCACTGAGTGAATCTCCTAAAACACCAGGTATAAGCCTAGCAACAGCATCAATAATCACCATAGCTGCCACCTCACCACCCGAAAGGACATAGTTTCCGACGGAAATGAGTTCTGGTTTTAGGGTGTCACAAATGCGTTGATCAAAGCCCTCATAGCGTCCACAGAGTAAAATAATACGTTGTTTTGAAGCAAAATCTTCAACAATCTGTTGGGTGAGAGGTCTACCGGAGGGCGTGAGCATCGCAATGCTATTCGAAGAATCAGTTGTATCAGAGCAATCACTTTCGGTTAAAAGTGACTCAACACAATCAACAACCGGGCCTGGCATGAGCAGCATTCCGGGACCTCCACCATAGGGACGGTCATCAACCTGTCTATGAGGGCCAATTCCAAAGTCTCGAATGTTACTGAAGCGGATATCAATCAACCCAGCCTTCTGCGCAACACCTAGAAGACTTCCGTCCAGAAAGCTTCGAAACATTTCAGGAAATAGCGTAACGACATCGATCCGCATAGTACGTTCCGCATACGCCTTACTCTGTAGGCTCTTCTGTTTTGTCTGTACTGTCTGAAACTGCAGCATCTGCCGGTGCTTTCGCTGCTACGGGCTCATCAGCAGGTGACTCTGGGGCCTCAGTATTCACAGTAGTTTTTGTATCGGAATCAGTGGAAGGAGTGTCATTCGCAGACTCATTTGTTGGACTAGAATCTGCTGCTGGTTCCTCTTCTTTCGGCGCCAGTACAGGCTCACCCGCTTCGGGTACGATTCGGGGCATAGATAATCGCGACCGCGCATTTTCCATGTCTTTCAAGT
>PKCL01000118.1 GCA_002862165.1 Planctomycetaceae bacterium | reverse complement strand
GAAGGCTTCTCGGGCCATCAGGTCGTAGAAAGTCCTGTACATTGTTCAGGCCAATGCCGAGAAAAAGATCGAGTATGAGAATGAGTACGAATGAGTGGACAAACGCATTTGTCGCAGCTCTGCCTACGCCCTGTGCACCATGGTCACAATGAAAGCCGTGATGACAACTGACTAAAGCAATAGCAGCGCCAAAAAAGAAGCTTTTGAAAATCCCCATAAGAAAATCAAAGGCGTCGATGTAGGCACGTGAATTCGCCCAATAATGATGGTAGTCAATACCAAGAATACCATGTGAATAGACGTAGCCACCGAGCACACCCATAAAGTCAGCCATGATCGTAAGCGTAGGGATAAGTACCAGGCACCCTAGGAAGCGAGGTACAACGAGATAATAAATTGGATTCGCCCCCATGCTTTCAAGGGCATCAATCTGTTCCGTGACTCGCATTGTGCCCAATTCTGCTGCCATGGCACTTCCCACTCGTCCTGCCAGCATAGTTGCTGCGAGTACTGGGCCAAGTTCACGAACGAGTGAAAGATTAATGACAGAACCGAGTCGAGTCTGAAGGCCGAGGGCTTTAAATTGAGCGTAACTTTGTACTGCTAAGACCATGCCGATGAAGAGTCCGGTTAATGCAATGACAGGCAGTGATAAAACTCCAATTTGGTAGAAGCTCGGCATGAGTACATCCCGTCGTTGGCGTCGGGCAAATAGCCAACCAACGGTACGTAAGGCAAAGAGAGTCACATCACCAATGCCGGCGACCATTGTCACTGCCATGTCGCCAACATCGGCGACTCTATTTGCAAACCAGCCGGTGACATTGTCAGCGGTATTTCCTGGTTGTGATGTGACAGATGAATTCATAAAAACACTCTTGCGCCGCATTAACGACACTCCTTGTCGATTAGATCGGCTCGAACGATCAGGCACCTTGAGCCGTTTAGGGGAGAGTTACGGTATCTATAGGCTTTTGAGAGAATTCAAAAACTAGAGAACACTGACTCCAGTGATACCAATAGCTGAATGAGCCTCGAATACACTTACTTTTCAAGCAGTGATTGGTGTCAGGTCGTACTTTATAAGGTCAGACCCAATTTCAATGTATTGATATTTTTCTACGTGTTCAGAGGAAACTTAGCTGGAATCATGTTCAGGCATTGCTGTTCAAATCACGTAGCTTTCGCGGTGCTCTGCTGCACGGCGAAAGGATTACCGCAATGGGTTCTCTCTGAAAATAAGCATGTTGTGCCTTGAAAACTCCGCGTGATGAAACAGTGCTTCCATGTTGCTTTTACCCAACAATTTTCACAATGCCTTTTCTGAACTCTCGTGCTCTTCAGAGGAACCAGCGGTTACAGGCTCTGCAGTGACAACTCCTTTGAAAACAAGCTGTTTCTTACCAGCTACTTCTTTGCAGTCCACTTGAATGGTGTCCTTACCCTTAAATTCACCCTTAAGGAGTTCTTCGGAAACTGGGTCCTCAATGTAATTTTCCAGAGCTCGACGAAGGGGTCGAGCACCAAAGTCGGTATCAGAGCCTTTTTTGATGAGAAACTGCTTTGATTCGTCAGTTAACTCTAGTTTGAGGCCGCGTTCAAGCAGTCGTTCCCGTACCTTTGCAAGCTCAATATCAATAACTTCTTTAAGATTTTCGATGGTAAGGTGATGGAAGACAATAAGGTCATCCAAGCGATTTATGAATTCAGGACGAAAAACCTTTTCAATTCGCTCATTGACTCTGCCTTTCATGCTCTCATAGCCGCTGTCATCTTCTGGTTTTTGAAACCCAAAGGCAGATTCATTTTTAATCGCCTCAGCACCTGCATTCGTCGTCATGATGAGAATTGTGTTTCGAAAGTCAACATTTCTACCGAATGAATCAGTGAGCCGTCCCTCCTCCATGACTTGCAATAGCATGTTGAAGACGTCTGGATGGGCTTTTTCAATTTCATCTAGAAGGACGACGGCATACGGGCGGCGCCTAATTTTTTCAGTGAGTTGACCACCTTCTTCAAATCCTACATATCCTGGAGGGGCACCAACGAGTCGGCTGACGTTATGTTTTTCCATATATTCGCTCATGTCAATTGCTATGAGCGCTTCGTCATCACCAAACATAAATTCGGCCAGTGCCTTGGCTAACAGTGTTTTCCCAACACCTGTCGGGCCGGCAAGAACAAAACAACCAATTGGTCGCTTTGGATCCTTGAGCCCTGAGCGACTTCGGCGAACTGCTTTGGAAATACTCTTGATTGCCGCATCTTGGCCAATAACTCGTTTATGAAGGGAGTCCTCCATCTGCATTAATCGCTGGCTGTCCTCAGTCGTCATACGAGTCAATGGAATGCCAGTCATTTTTGAAACAACTTCGGCAACAACTTCTTCATCAACAACACCGTCAGCTTCACGAGATTTTTCTCGCCACTCCTTGGTCATCTGTTGTTTTTTCTTCTTCAACTTGTCAGCTTGATCTCGCAGCGCAGCTGCTTTTTCAAAGTCTTGATTAGCAACAGCCTCTTCTTTTTCTTTATTCAGCCGGTCTACTTCGGCATCAATTTCCTTGAGGTCTGGTGGACGAGTCATTGCCTTAAGGCGGACTCGTGCTCCTGCTTCATCAATAACATCAATTGCCTTGTCAGGCAGTGCTCGCCCTGTGATATAGCGGCAAGAAAGTTCAACGGATGCCTCGAGTGCATCGTCGGTAATTGAAACTCTGTGATGACTTTCGTAACGGTCTCGAAGTCCCTTCAAAATCTCGATAGCTTCTTTTTTTGAAGCAG
>PKCL01000119.1 GCA_002862165.1 Planctomycetaceae bacterium | reverse complement strand
GAAGGCTTCTCGGGCCATCAGGTCGTAGAAAGTCCTGTACATTGTTCAGGCCAATGCCGAGAAAAAGATCGAGTATGAGAATGAGTACGAATGAGTGGACAAACGCATTTGTCGCAGCTCTGCCTACACCCTGTGCACCATGGTCACAATGAAAGCCGTGATGACAACTGACCAAAGCAATAGCAGCGCCAAAAAAGAAGCTTTTGAAAATCCCCATAAGAAAATCAAAGGCGTCGATGTAGGCACGTGAATTCGCCCAATAATGATGATAGTCAATACCAAGAATGCCATGTGAATAGACGTAGCCACCGAGCACACCCATAAAGTCAGCCATGATCGTAAGCGTAGGGATGAGTACCAGGCACCCTAGGAAGCGGGGTACAACGAGATAATAAATTGGATTCGCCCCCATGCTTTCAAGGGCATCAATCTGTTCCGTGACTCGCATTGTGCCTAATTCTGCTGCCATGGCACTTCCCACTCGTCCTGCCAGCATAGTTGCTGCGAGTACTGGACCAAGTTCACGAACGAGTGAAAGATTAATGACAGAACCGAGTCGAGTCTGAAGGCCGAGGGCTTTAAATTGAGCGTAACTTTGTACTGCTAAGACCATGCCGATGAAGAGTCCGGTTAATGCAATAACAGGCAGTGATAAAACTCCAATTTGGTAGAAGCTCGGCATGAGTACATCCCGTCGTTGGCGTCGGGCAAATAGCCAACCAACGGTACGTAAGGCAAAGAGAGTCACATCACCAATGCCAGCGACCATTGTCACTGCCATGTCGCCAACATCGGCGACTCTATTTGCAAACCAACCGGTGACATTGTCAGCGGTATTTCCTGGTTGTGATGTGACAGATGAATTCATAAAAACACTCTTGCGCCGCAGTGGCACCACTCCTTGTCGATTAGATCGGCTCGAACGATCAGGCACCTTGAGCCGTTTAGGGGAGAGTTACGGTATCTACAGGCTTTTGAGAGAATTCAAAAACTAGAGAACACTGACTCCAGTGTTACGAATGGCTGAATGAGCCTCGAATACACTTACTTTTTGAGCAGTGATTGGTGTCGGGTCGTACTCAATAAGGTGAGACCCAATTTTAATGTATTGATATTTTTCTACGTGTTCAGAAGAAAATCCGCTTGAATCATCTTAAAGCATCGCTGTTCAAATCACGTAGCTTTCGCGGTACTCGGCCGTACGAAGAAAGGATCACCGTAGTGGGTTCTCTCTGAAAATAAGCATGTCGTGCCTTGAAAACTCTGTGTGACGAAACAGTGCTTCATGTTGCTTTTGCCCAACAATTTTTCACAATGCCTTTTCTCAACTCTCATGCTCTTCAGAGGATCCAGCGATTACGGGCTCTGCAGTGACAACTCCTTTGAAAACAAGTTGTTTCTTACCTGCAACTTCTTTGCAGTCCACTTGAATGGTGTCCTTACCTTCAAATTCACCCTTAAGGAGTTCTTCAGAGACTGGGTCCTCAATATAATTTTCCAGAGCTCGACGAAGGGGTCGGGCACCAAAGTCGGTATCAGAGCCTTTTTTGATAAGAAACTGCTTTGATTCGTCAGTTAACTCTAGTTTAAGGCCACGTTCAAGCAGTCGTTCCCGTACCTTTGCTAGCTCAATATCAATAACTTCTTTAAGATTTTCGATGGTAAGGTGATGGAAAACAATGAGGTCATCCAAGCGATTTATGAATTCGGGACGAAAAACCCTTTCAATTCGCTCATTGACTCTGCCTTTCATGCTCTCATAGCCGCTGTCATCTTCTGGTTTTTGAAACCCAAAGGCAGATTCGTTTTTAATCGCCTCAGCACCTGCATTCGTCGTCATGATGAGAATTGTGTTTCGAAAGTCAACATTTCTACCGAATGAATCAGTGAGCCGTCCCTCTTCCATGACTTGCAAAAGCATGTTGAAGACGTCTGGATGGGCTTTTTCAATTTCATCTAGAAGGACAACGGCATATGGCCGGCGCCTAATTTTTTCAGTGAGTTGGCCACCTTCTTCAAATCCTACATATCCTGGAGGGGCACCGACGAGTCGGCTGACATTGTGTTTTTCCATATATTCGCTCATATCAATTGATATGAGCGCTTCGTCATCACCAAACATGAATTCGGCCAGTGCCTTGGCTAACAGAGTTTTCCCAACACCTGTCGGGCCGGCAAGAACAAAACAACCAATTGGTCGCTTTGGATCCTTGAGCCCTGAGCGGCTTCGGCGAACTGCTTTGGAAATACTCTTAATTGCCGCATCTTGGCCAATAACTCGTTTATGAAGGGAGTCCTCCATCTGCATTAATCGCTGGCTGTCCTCAGTCGTCATACGAGTCAATGGAATGCCGGTCATTTTTGAAACAACTTCTGCAACAACTTCTTCATCAACCACACCGTCGGCTTCACGAGATTTTTCTCGCCACTCCTTGGTCATCTGTTGTTTTTTCTTCTTCAACTTGTCAGCTTGATCTCGTAGCGCAGCAGCTTTTTCAAAGTCTTGATTAGCAACAGCTTCTTCTTTTTCTTTATTCAGCCGGTCTACTTCGGCATCAATTTCCTTGAGGTCTGGTGGACGCGTCATTGCCTTAAGGCGGACTCGTGCTCCTGCTTCATCAATCACATCAATTGCCTTGTCAGGCAGTGCTCGCCCGGTGATATAGCGGCAAGAAAGTTCAACGGATGCCTCGAGTGCATCGTCGGTAATTGAAACTCTGTGATGACTTTCGTAACGGTCTCGAAGTCCCTTCAAAATCTCGATAGCTTCTTTTTTTGAAGCAG
>PKCL01000394.1 GCA_002862165.1 Planctomycetaceae bacterium | reverse complement strand
CATCTGTGAGGGTCTGTGTTGCGTTCTCTAGTTCTTCCGTCTTGCCCTAACGGCGATACCACCATGCCATACCCATACGTACCATCATGATGTTGATGGCCTGATCCTCAATGAAGATGTACCCCAGCGTTCTGCCATAGCGATCTTTGCCACTGCTCTTGATGGTGGCTGTACTACGTTACGCCGAAGTTTTTATGAAATACCAAGGACATCATTCATGTCGTACAGACCTGCAGGTTTTCCGATGATAAATGCAGCAGCTGCGAGAGCACCACGAGCATAAGAATCTCTATTTGTTGCGCGCACATTTAGTGAAAGACTTTCACCCTCAAGACCAAAAAGAATCGTATGCTCACCAGGGTTATCACCGGAACGAACAGCGTGATAGCCAATCTCGTCCTCAGGACGTGCTCCAGGACGACCTTCACGACCGTGTGTCTCGCTCGATTGGCTCATTGCTTCCTTAACGATCTGGCCAAACTTCAGAGCCGTTCCGCTAGGTGCATCTTCCTTATGGTGATGATGACATTCGATAATCTCAACATCGGCACGACTGCCAACGCCGCGCAAGAGCCTACCGGCACGCCCAACAAGATCCATCGCAATATTGACAGCCAGACTCATACTTGGGGAAACGAGCACTGGCACTGATTGAACCGCCTCATGAATCGCTGCCTCGTCATCGTGCTCAAGACCAGTTGTCGCTACAACAAGTGGAACCCGTCGTTGAACGCATGCTTCAGAAATACCTCGGAGTGCACCTGGCAACGAGAAATCAATCACGACGTCAGCAGGCGTATTCCAGGACGTAGACAGAGCGATACCGAGGTTGCCGACGCCAGCGACCTGGCCTGCGTCTTCGCCAAGCCGAGGATGACTACCGCTATCAATCGCACCAACTATCTGCCACTGGTCCGGCTCAGCTACAGCACACGCGACAATTCGCTGGCCCATTCGACCAGCTGCCCCGTGTACAACAAGTTTCATTGTGTGTGTGTTCGTCATAGGTCACATCCTACATCGACGCACAAAGACTGCTAGTAGAAACAGCAGATTAGCTGTAGAGATCAATCGCCTGAATAATGTCGTCAATACGATTTCCGACGGTGACGGCACGGTTTGCGAAACTCGCTCTGCTGACACCACGGCTTCCAAGCACCTCGTTAAATAGCTCCTGATCCGTCGTGTGATACGCAACGGTCGCATTCGGGTCTTTCAATTGGTGCCCCGTAAGAATGCAGACAACCCGATCATCTCGCCCGATGACTCCTTCGTTAACAAGCTTTCTGGCACCGGCCACACTTGCAGCACTCGCCGGCTCACAGCCAAGTCCACCGGCTCCCACCTGTGCCTTAGCATCCAGAATTTCCTGCTCCGTCACCTCTCGAACAACACCGTCACACACCTCTAATGCACGAAGGCATTTATTCAGGTTTACAGGCCGATTGATTTCAATCGCACTGGCCAGTGTATCCGCACGCTTTTCTCCACGATCAAGCTCATCGTAATAGTGACAAACAGGGGCGAGGTCGGCCTGCCCACCATTCCATCGCAAACCACGGTTGTGGAAAAGTTCATAGAGCGTGTTTGCTCCAGCTGCATTGATAACGGCTAAACGAGGTATCCTGTCAATGAGTCCAAGATGTCGCAATTCTGCAAAAGCCTTCCCGAAGGAACTTGAATTTCCAAGATTCCCACCTGGAACAACAATCCAGTCTGGAACCTCCCAGCCAAGTGACTCAAGCACTCGGTACATGATCGTCTTTTGACCTTCAAGCCGAAACGGATTCACCGAATTCACCAGATAGATATTTGTCTTTCCGGCAACCTCCTTAACACGTGCCATGGCATCATCAAAGTCACCGGCGATCTGTATGGTAAGGGCCCCGTAATCGAGTGCCTGAGAAAGCTTTCCATAAGAAATTTTTCCTGAACCGATAAAGATAATACCTCGCATAAGGCGTGTCACGGCACAGTACACAGCGAGCGATGCACTGGTGTTCCCAGTTGAAGCACACGCTGCACGAGTCGCCCCAATCATACGGGCATGTGAAAATGCCGCTGACATGCCGTTATCTTTGAATGACCCCGACGGGTTCAGACCCTCGTATTGCAAATGAAGCTGGCCTGGATTCATTCCGATGTATCGTCCAACACCATCTGAGACAGACAAGAGCGTCTGTCCCTCTCCAATGGTGACAACAGACTCTCGAGGAGCAAACGGAAGCAACTCGTGAAATCTCCAGACTCCACTCAAAGCAAGCGGGTCGCTGCGTCGCATCCACTTTCGCTCAAACAGCTCGAAGGAGTTGGGAGCAGGAAGCCGGTCCCAATCGTAGGTCACATCCAGAAGGTTCCCACATAAAGGACAGCTCGTGAGCACTTCGTCAACCGAAAACGTTGCACCACACGCAGGAGCAATGCACTGCTGAAATGCGAGATCGGTACGAGCGGCAACGGCCAAAGTATCTTCCTCCAGATAAAAGGGCTGACAAACCCGCCCTACCTTCTCTATTCTCGGCTTTTTGGGGCATCCGACTCTAATAAAGGCCGGTGCTCACTACCTAAATTACACAATTCATACGTATCGTAAACGTCAAATGACGGGTTGATCTCAATGAAGTCTAGACAGCCATAATGCTCCCTTCAAAACAACATAGTCAGATGGTGGAGGAAACACCAGGAAAAACCGCTCTTGCGAGGGGTTTCTTGGTGTTGACTCTTCTTTTTCGAACATTAGCGTTTGTGGCTTACGAAGAGGTATTTGAGTGGGGAAGGAGGCGATTCCTTTC
>PKCL01000285.1 GCA_002862165.1 Planctomycetaceae bacterium | reverse complement strand
TGTGGATTTAATTCGAGAGTTACCTTTTTAACTTACCCAGTAAAACGGCTGTTTTGGAGAAGCCCTAGCTGATGTCCTACAACCGGAGACCCTCGATCACAGGCAATGGTTGCGTAATGGAGCAACTGAATACTCTTCGAAATACTCAATGACAATAAAAACATTTTCTCACCTGAAATAAAAACCTAAGAATGTTTACAGAACGGCATCCAATAAACTTTTCACTGTTATTCCCCCGAGTGATCAACTTATTATGGTACGAGTACTTTGTGGAAGTTCAATCTTAGACAACTCTTTGGTACTATTTTATGGAAATCTTATTTCACAATAAACTATTTATAAACATCGAGACTCAAGACCTAAACCTAGAGACTCAAGACTCATGAACCGTTCACTTCAGCAGTGTATTCCAGCCCTCAAGATGTGTACGACGACGTACATCTTTTCACTTTGTATGTCATTGAGCGTATGGAGCACGGCATTGGCAGAAGTTCGTCTCCCTCGTTTTTTTTCAGACAATATGATCCTACAACAGAATCAGACGAACGCGATCTGGGGCTGGGCAGACCCTGGTGAAGAAGTTATTGTCCGCGCGAGTTGGGAAGCCACCACTTCAACAGTCACGGACAGTGAGGGGCGCTGGAAAGTTTTTTTAAAAACGCCATCGTACGGAACAGGGTATTCGCTTCGTGTAGATGGCTCAAACACAACTGTCATTAACAATGTTGCAATCGGTGAAGTCTGGCTTTGCTTAGGGCAATCCAATATGGGATGGTCAGTCCAGAACAGCTTTGAAGCGGACGGTGAATCAGCAGTTGACCTTCAAAACCTGAGAATTTTTAAGTCTGCTCGAGAACACTGGCACAAGCCCCTTGAGGAAAATCGTGACGGGCTTTGCGTTTGGAAAGGCTGCACTCCCGAGTCCGCAATGGAAACTTCTGCAGTTGCTTATTTCTTCGGAAAGAAGCTCCACCAAGAACTTGGCATTCCTGTTGGCATCATTCAACGCGCATATGCCGGAACACCAATTGAAGGGTGGCTTCCGTGGGAAGAACAGAAGAATGACCCACGGTCAAAAGCCCAGAAAAAAATGCTTGAAGATACGGCTTCACGTATGGCAGAGAAACGAGGCGAAACAGTCGAAAAAGCAATCGCAACCTTTCATTCTGAATTAGCGGTCTACAACACCAAAATTGATGCTGGTGAAACCATGAAAAACAAGTTTCGACAACTTACTCCACCAATTATTACTCGACCGGCAACACTCGGGCATCAGTTCCCGGAGAATATTTTTAATGCCATGGTTGCACCAGTGACCCCTTTTGGGATTCGTGGAATCATCTGGTACCAAGGCGAACGGAATTCAAAGAATGTTCCTCAGGCTATGCACTATCAACAGCAACTTAAAACACTTATCTACTTTTATCGCAGACACTGGAATCAAAAATCAGAAGGCCACATGCCGGACGATTTTCCATTTCAAATAACTCAACTTCCGAGTTGGCATGCACCACAATCCGAGCCTGTCGAAGGACTAGAATCACCTTGGGTGGAAAATCGTGAAGCCATGCGTCTTGTAAGAGAAAACATTCCGAATACTTTCATGGCTGTATCTATTGATACAGGGGACCCAGTTGAGCTTCATCCAAAAAATAAAAAGCCAATTGGTATTCGGCACGCTCTCATTGCATTACAGAATACCTACGGAAAAAACGTGATTGGTGAAGGGCCTCGATATCACAGCCATACAGTACACAATGGGACAGTCCTCATTCAGTTTGAGTCCGTAGGATCTGGCCTGCGTGCGGCCCGTTCAACAGGACTCAATGCCTTTGCCATTGCTGGTAGTGATCAAGTATGGCACTGGGCGAATGCCAAAATGAAAGGCAACACGGTTATTGTTTCTTCGCCAAATGTGATCGACCCTGTTGCAGTGCGATATGCATGGGCAATGAATCCCTCGGAACGCAATTTGCTTTACAACATAGAAGGCTTACCAGCTTCACCGTTTCGCACCGATAACTGGCCGCTTTTTGACGCAGAGGCCGAAATTATCGAGGTTCAAAAGCCAAAAAAACCGAATGGCTATGCCCCTCATGATTGGGACCGTCCTGCAATGAACCCGTAAATGAAAGTTGCCCCTCAAAGACAACCAACTTTCTCATAAATAAAAAAGCAAAGAGATGATCTTATGAAATTTTCTTCTTCGACCAGAATTTTATTCCTCGGACTCATGATGATCGGATTTACAAACCCGGCACCTGCTGCACAACATTGGAAAGACCTGTACGAGCCACAGATTTTTGATGACATGCCCTGTCGAATCATGCGGCCACTATCTCTTAATGCCGAAAAAAAATATCCCGTTATCGTTTCACTCCATGGTGGGGGTGGCAGGGGTAAAGACAATGAAAAACAACTCAAAGACTGGAATTCCCAGCTGAGCGAGGAGCAAAGACGAAGAGACCACCCTTGCTATGTGATTGCTCCACAAGCAAATCAATTATGGAATGCCGACCATCTTAGAAAAATAAAAGCTCTTATCAGCACTCTCCCTTCGGTTGACATGAATCGAATCTATATTCTTGGACATTCAATGGGTGGTCACGGCACTTACATATTTATTCAGCTCGACCCAAACTTCTTCGCAGCTGCCGCACCATCAGCTGGCAGTGGGCTGAAAAGCACTGAACCATTTATTGATCCATCGAAAATAAAAGATGTTCCGATCTGGGCGTTTCATGGCAACGAAGATGGCGTCTGTCCGATCGAAAAAGACCAAGAAGTATTTGA
>PKCL01000182.1 GCA_002862165.1 Planctomycetaceae bacterium | reverse complement strand
ACGAATGGGAGCAAAGATTCCAGAAGTGATTCATGGACAATGTGTGACTGGAAAGAAGCTGAGGATAGTATCAGGGAGTGTCTTGTCCGGCAGGCAGGCTATTGAACCGGTTGATTACATCGGCCGATTTGACAATCAAATCGCAGTCCTTGAAGAGGGTGATTTCCGAGAATTTCTTGGATGGCAAAAACCGGGATTTAACCAATTTAGCGTGACGAACGCCTTTGCGTCAGCATTTACCAAGGGTGTTCAATTCCCTTTTACAACCTCAACAGGTGGCAGTAAGCGGGCAATGGTACCGATTGGGAGTTATGAAAAGGTCATGCCGCTCGATATTCTGGCTACGCAACTTCTTCGGTCATTGATTGTCGGGGATACCGAGCAGTCACAAAAGCTTGGCTGCCTAGAATTAGTTGAAGAAGATCTTGCACTCTGTACTTTCGTATGTCCCGGTAAGTATGAATATGGCAAAATCTTACGTGACAATCTTAGATCAATTGAGATTGATGGTTAAATCAATTACCACACTGTGTTGTCGTTGAAGCAAATTTTAGTTGAGATAATGCGATGAAATGGCTTCGAAAAATCCTTGATTCTCAGGCACCCCTCTTTAAGGAGAATGGGAAGCTGGAGAAATTGTATCCGCTTTATGAAGCAGCGGACACGTTTCTTTATACCCCGGGTGAAGTCACGCGTGGTCCTTCCCACGTCAGAGACGCATTAGACTTAAAACGAATGATGTCGATTGTCGTTCTGGCACTACTACCGTGTGTTGTCATGGCTTGTTACAACACGGGTTATCAAGCCAGCCTTGGGGCATCTAGTTATGCTGCTTTGTCTGGCGATGGGGTAGCGAGCGATCAGGCAAATTCAGCAGTTCAGGATGCGTTAGGATGGCGATATCTTGTAGCAGGATTACCCGATGCAGGCAGCTTTTGGGGAAACTTACTCTTAGGAGCTACGTACTTCATTCCTGTGTATATCGTCTGCATGATGGCTGGTGGAATCTGTGAAGTCATATTTTCTATTATACGTAAGCATGAAGTAAACGAGGGGTTTCTTGTTACAGGGCTGTTATTTCCTCTGACCCTACCTCCAACCATTCCGCTTTGGCAGGTTGCTGTCGGCATTATTTTTGGAGTCGTGATAGGCAAAGAAGTTTTTGGTGGAACTGGAAGGAATTTTCTCAATCCGGCACTTACAGCTCGTGCTTTCTTATACTTCGCGTACCCTGCTCAAAGTTCGGGAGATAAAGTCTGGAATGCAATAGGAAATGTTGATGGCATCAGTGGCGCAACAGTCCTTGGCAATGTTGCAGCGCTTCCGAATAAGGCAGAGGCCATGAAGTATCTTGAAGGCTTTGACTATGCCAACTATGGGTTTGGTTTCTGTATGGGTTCAATGGGCGAAACATCTACTTTGTTTTGTGCATTAGGCGCGTTTGTGTTGGTTCTGTCCGGTATTGGCTCGTGGCGAATCATGCTCTCAGTACTTTTCAGTGGTCTTGCGACTGCATCATTACTCCATATCCTTTCTAGTGATAGCAACGCTGCAATGTTTGCGATGAGCCCTGTTCAGCACTTGTTAGTCGGAAGCTTTGCATTTGGGCTGGTCTTCATGGCAACCGATCCAGTGTCAGCCTCGATGACAAATACTGGAAAATACATATACGGTGGTCTCATTGGTCTCCTGGTGATCATGATTCGGGTTATCAATCCGGCCTATCCGGAGGGAATGATGTTAGCAATTTTGGTTGGCAATGTTTTTGCGCCTCTCATCGATTATTTTGTGACGCAAAGTAATGTGAATCGACGTCTTCGGCGGTGGTCTCGTAATGCACAATTGGAGGTTTAGGTGACGAAAGCACGTGACTCTGTCAAAAATACTTTTCTTACCACTGCTTTGCTCTGTGTTATCTGTTCTGTTTTTGTTTCAGCATCAGCTGTCGGGTTGAGGTCGAGGCAGGATCTCAATAAGCAGCTCGACAAAAAAAAGAATATTCTTTCAGTATGTGAAATCGATTCATCGAACGGAGATGTCCAACGGCTTTTCGAAGCCAATATCGAAGCTCGTTTAGTGGATCTGCAAACTGGTTCATACGTAGAGCAGACTCCAGAATCAAAGCAGACAGCGTCCAGTTTTGATTTTTCGAAACTCGCAGAAAGTGAATTTAAAACACTAGATGAAGACCCTGCTGGACTGGGAGGTCGGCGGGAACAATATGAAGTTGTCTACGTCTTTCAAAAAGGGAATCAATTAGTACTGCCAATTCGTGGAAGAGGTCTTTGGTCAACCCTGTGGGGCTTTCTTTCTATCGACGCTAATGATTTTACGACACGTGGCATAACTTTTTATTCTCATGCTGAGACACCAGGTCTTGGCGGTGAAGTAGACAGTGATGCTTTTAAAAGCCAGTGGATGGAAGAAAATGCAACGCTTGATGCTAATGGCAAAGTGATCATTGAGGTTGCAAAAGCTGGCCAAGCAGCAGAAGGTGAAATTGATGGTTTGGCTGGTGCGACGATTACAACTCAGGGAGTGGATAAACTCATCAAGTATTGGTTAGGGCCGGATGGATTTGGTCCATTTCTCGTAGGTAATGGAAGTAAGTTCGGTGAAGTTGCTCAAAATTGATGAGTTTATAAAGTGAATTCAGACCGTTGAGGCGGTTACAGGAATAAGAATGGCAAAAATCAAAACAACAGACGTTTTGTTTGATCCAGTAGTTAAAAATAATCCGATTGCGTTGCAGGTATTAGGTATCTGTTCTGCACTGGCAGTGACTACCAAACTCGAT
>PKCL01000022.1 GCA_002862165.1 Planctomycetaceae bacterium | reverse complement strand
AAAGGACTCTATTCTGGCCAAGGAAAACTCGTGTATGCCAACAACGGCGAACGTGGGCAAGCCGCCCGTAACAACCCATTCGCTCCATCCGGCGTGCTTGCCCAATGGGATGGGAAACAAAAGGACTTTGAGATTATCCTGCGCAGCCAATTCACCGAAGTTACAGGCCCCGGTGGAATTTACGGATCCGAAAACCCTTCAAGTGATCCGATCTGGGCTAATGGTTGGGACGCTCGTTCACTGATTCTTATGTGTATGCATAAGGGAAAGTGGCACCGCTATCGACTGCCAAAGGCCAGCCATAGTTATGACGGTGCGCACGGTTGGAATACTGAATGGCCAAGAATTCGTGAGATTGGTGAAGGTGACGACCTCCTTATGACCATGCATGGCATGTTCTGGAATTTCCCAAAGACCTTTACTCCCGCAAACTCAAAGGGAATCTCCCCACGCTCCACGTACCTCAAAGTCATCGGGGACTTTGCCCGCTGGGGCAACCATGTCGTCATGGGCTGTGACGACACCGCAGAGAATGAATTCCTCAACAAGCGAAAAGCCAAAGGTCACGTTGCGGCTCCACAATCACAATCAAACCTATGGTTTATCAAGCCTGAAGAAATTGATCACTTAGGACCAGTGATTGGGCGTGGAGCAGTATGGCTGAACGACACAATTGAGGCTGCCACTCCTTCTGATTCATATCTTTTCTCAGGGTTCCAACGTCGTGCCGTCCACCTATTTACAAGTGCACCCACCACTCTCACGTTTGAAGTCGATCTTGATGGCAACAACAACTGGACTGAATTTTCTACAGTGAACGTCGACGGGTACCACTGGCATTCTTTTCCCGCCGGGTTCAAAGGGATCTGGATTCGCGTGACCTCTTCAGCTGGTCTTGAAAAAGCAACCGCATGGTTCACCTACACCAATCCCGACACACGCCAGCCCGGCATGAATCATGACAAATTTACGGGACTCGCCAAAGCCTCTGAGAAAGAAATCAGTGGAGGGATTGTCCGCGCCCGTGGGGACAATAAAAGAGATCTCCATTTCGCATCCAATAAGGGTCTCTATCAACTCAACCCAGACCTTTCTCTAGTACGGGTTGATAATCAAAATAGAGAAAATTGGCTTCAGAAAAATGCCGCCATCCCAAAACGAGTTGGTATTCTTAGTGTGGATAAAGCCTCCGTCCTCTTCATCGATGACAATAGAAAACGTTTTCGTCTTCCCAAAGGATCTTCTTTACTCGACGACGAAGACGGACGCGTTTGCCGCGAAGTTGCTACCGAGCGTGACCTCTTCAACGCTTATGGCACCTTTTACGAACTGCCTGCTAACAATGCCCTCGGCTTCCGCCGCATTCGCCCTATCGCTACGCATAACCTCCGCATTCAAGACTTTTGCAGTTATCGCGGACTCCTGATTTTCTCAGGCACATCCATCACGAACATCCCCAAGAACAACTCTCACCTCATTCACTCAACAGATGGCAAAACGTCACTCTGGGCCGGGGCTGTCGACGACCTTTGGGGCCTTGGAAAACCAGTAGGCAATGGCGGTCCATGGTTGAACACCGCGGTCGAAGCTGGAAAACCCTCCGACCCCTACCTCATGACAGGATATGATCGCAAGAGTCTCACTATCTCAGCCGCTTCTCCGTGTCAAATCACTGCCCAAGTTGACATCTCCGGAAATAGCGACTGGGTTGATTACCAATCTTTTGAAATCAAAGAAATCAATCAAGAAGCCAGCCACGTCTTCCCCAACGACTTCGAGGCCTACTGGATTCGATTTATTTGTAATAAAAATACGTCAGTGAGCACAAAACTTATGTACCGGTAGTTTTCGAACATCGAGAAGACCGTTTCTCAAGTAAATACTCTTACCAAAGGCTCTCTGGTGGGCATAAAGGTGGCCTGCATATTTGGTTGAAGATGGTCGTAAACTTGTTGGAGAAATTAAATACGGGCCTCGACACCCACGCACGACCACAAACGACCGCACTTGACCAAAGGCAACCTCACCAAAAATAATGACAAAAGAAAGGTAGCACTCCTACTCGGGGAGCTTCCTTCTTCTCGTTTGTAATTTGTTTCACGGTCATACGAGGATTTGGGCCCAGAGTTCTGGCATCAAAACTGGGCTCACGACCTCTTTCACTCGCACCCGCCCGGAATCCCACCCACCGACGGTTTCTTCAAGCACGTCTGCTGTACTCTTCGTATCACTGCCCCATCTGCAATCAACCGATTTCTCTCCGCAGCTTGCGGTAGTATTACCATGATCATCACGTGCGATGAACAATCCATAAATCCTGAGTCGCATAACCCGTCTGCTCAAAGGAAATCCGGGAGCTTCCAGTACTGGTCCTGATCTCGGAAAACACGTAATCGGGATTGGTGATTGTTGAGCCATACTCGCCAGTATCGAGATCTTTCTGTTCACTTACCTCGGTAAACATGAAGCCATCACTCGGCCACTCCATACCCGGCGGGAGGTGCGTTTGACCATGCGTTGTAAAGATTAGGCGTCCGCCAGGTGTCACCGTTTCGTAGAGCCTGGACAGCCAGAGACCGAAAGTGTGCTTCGGCAGATGCGTAAATAATGACAGCACGAACGTGACATCATACTTCTCCGCATGCGAGAAGTCGTCTGGGTGAGTAGCCGATGTAAATGCCTTCAACCCTAGAGACTTGTTAAGAAAATCAGTAGCATTCTCATGAACATCCGAGCAAACCAATTCGATGTGAGGATATTTGTTTAGGTGGCGTGAAACTCGTCCGTAGCCCGAGGCGAA
>PKCL01000412.1 GCA_002862165.1 Planctomycetaceae bacterium | reverse complement strand
GTATTCCGCGAGAATATCTTATTAAGTTCTTGAAAGAACATGGTATGCCTTTGGGTGACCTTGAAGATGAGGCGATGGCAAAAGTTTTGCTCGTCGGCCAGGATCAATTGCTGATAGAAAATCTTAAGAGACACTTGCCGGTAGAGAATTCCTTTAAGATCCAAGTGGCTGCAAGTGGATTTGAAGCAGGCATTCAAGCTGAGAGTTTTCATCCCGATTGTATCGTGGTTGATTACGCAATCGGTCGAATTGATGCGCAGCAGATCTGTCAGAATTTGCGACGGAATGCAGAATATTCGGAAACCATTGTTATTGCTTTGTTACCCGATGATGGTTCGCAGATCACAGTTGATCGAAATCACGTGAATGAAAGTTTTAAGAAACCGTTCGATGTAGCCTTGCTCGCTGAGCGTCTTCGGACACTCATCGGCTCTCGCAAAGAACTGGTTTAAACAAGTTTTATCGATGACTCCATGCCAGGGGTCGGCGGCTTTCATTGCTGCCGACCCCTGTGTGTTTTATTGCCTCAAGCCAGCATGAATGCCACGATGAATGAATCCACACAGCCGGTGAAAATGATTAATGTCGGTGGAAAGGCAATGACACTGCGGACGGCAGTTGCCTCGGGTCAACTCACTGTACAGTCAGAAACTCTTGAACGGATCCGAAGTAGTACTCTTGTAAAAGGAGATGCACTACAAACGGCTCGGATTGCTGGCATTATGGCAGCTAAGCGAACTTCTGAGTTCGTACCGTTGTGTCATCCTCTTCCACTCGAAGGTGTGGATGTTGATATTGAGTGCGTAAGTGGTACCGGTGGCAGTCAATCTATGGTACTCGTCATCGTTCGTGTTGTGACCACCGCGAAGACTGGTGTTGAAATGGAGGCGCTTACTGCAGTGACGGCTTCGCTCATGACGCTGTATGACATGGCGAAATCAATCGATCCTGATATGGTGATCAGTGAAATAAAATTGGATACAAAGACGGGTGGTAGTAGCGGGGATTACGTGCGGTCAGGTGCACCTGCGGTTTCCCCAGAGTGAGCAGGCTTTGCTGCCTCTTGAGACCGATGTGTTTCGGCAAGAATAGGCTCGAGTTCATCTACGAAATCTCGGACATCTTTGAATTCACGATAGACGCTTGCAAATCGAACGTATGCAATCTGGTCGAGAAGGCGAAGAAGTTCCATGAGTCGTGCTCCTAGAATACCACTGGGAACATCGCTTTCGTAAGATCCGTAAAGTTCTGTTTCAAGGGTAGTGATTACGCCCTCGATATCATCCTCTGTAATTGGTCTCTTCCAGCAGGCCTTTGCGAGTCCCCTCTTAATTTTAGCTCTGTCAAAGGGTTCTTTTTCGCCATTTTTCTTTACCACTGCGAGAAATTGGCGTTCGAACCTTTCATAGGTCGTGAATCTCTTCCTGCAGCTAAGGCATTCACGACGGCGGCGTATGCTCGCACCATCATCACCAGCTCGAGAATCTATAACACGATCATTGTCAGTACGACAGAAGGGACAGCGCATTGGGTTTTCTCGTAAGGCAAGACGGATCAGAATTAGGAACGTCGATGGTGGCTTATGGTACTTCGTTTGAGGGATTTTGGGTTGGGGTGGTGCGTTGTTGTCTCGTGAGTTTCCAGTCCCGTCGCTGTCGTGAACTTGGGATGTTCATTGCTTTGCGATATTTTGTTACTGTTCTGCGTGCGACAGTGATGCCTTGCTTTGCAAGTTCTTCAACTAATTCATCATCACTTAATGGTTTCTCTTTTGATTCTTCAAGGACGATCTCTTGAAGTTTTTTCCGGACAGCGTCCCAGGCAACTTCATCTCCATCGGCACTCACGGTACCACCCACAAAAAATTTACGGAGTGGGAAAAGGCCTCGTGGAGTTTGAAGCCATTTGTCGTCAACAGCGCGACTTACTGTAGTAACATGCATGCCTATGCGATCAGCGATTTGCTGCATCTTCAATGGCTCTATGGCTTCTGGTCCTTCGCTGAAAAAACGTGTCTGGTGATCAACAATAGCCTGTGCGGTTTTGAGAAGTGTGCCTCGTCTCTGTTCAATCGCTTCGATAAGCCATTGCGCTGAATTAATCTTGCGTTTGATATATTCCCTGGTATCAGGATCAGTATCTGTGGCAGACAATATTCGCCTGTAGGTAGGGCTAATACGGAGGTTTGGAAGGTCAATCTCTTCGAGCCGGACTTTCCAATCGCCATCGGGTTGCTGCTCGGCAAAGACATCGGGCTTCACTGGTGGGACTACCGGACTGGTGAAGATCGCACCGGGCTTCGGGTCGAGGCCATGAAGAATATCTCGTAGATTTTCAATTTCCTCGATAGTGAGTCCCGTTTTCCGCTCAATCAGAGGAAGCCGGTTTGCTGCCAGGTTTTCAAGGTGATCACGAATAATTTGCTGAATGTGTTTGGCGTAAGGGGCGTCAGTGTTGACCTGCAGCAGAAGGCACTCTTTGAGATCCCGACCACCGACACCTGGTGGATCCATGCTTTGAACGATACGGAGCCCAGCTTCGAGCAAAGATTTTTGCTCATTCAGAAAAGCTTCGTTATCAGCTATTAATACTTGGCCTGTCGAGTCGGTTGGTAAAGGGTCGACTAATTCATAAAGTGGCATTGGAAGGTAGCCATTTGCATCGAGGTTGAAAATAATTTTATCTGCAGCTCGTTGGATTTCCGGTAAGGCTTCGTAATGAGCTAATTGATCATGCAGGTGGTTAAAGAGGGTCTCGGGGCGATCCTCCATATTTGCAATCGTGTCAAAATAGCGATCAGATG
>PKCL01000340.1 GCA_002862165.1 Planctomycetaceae bacterium | reverse complement strand
TGCTAGCGGGTGGCTTTGAAGGAAGTCACAAGATCATCTCGCATTTGTTTGTCAATCGAGATGACGGCCTTCCTCTTCTCAGTGAGAATGACGAATCGACCATCACGTCAGGGATGTATCTCTGTGGACCGACTGTCCGTCATGACAATCTCGTCTTTTGCTTTATCTACAAGTATCGGCAACGCTTTGCTGTCGTTGCTAAGGCAATCGCGACTTCGCTGGGATTACCTGCAGAAGACCTGGAGTCATATCGCCAATGGGGCATGTATCTGGATGATCTTTCCTGTTGCGGAGAGGAGTGCGAGACATGTTGATTGGGAATGAACGAAATACTGTTGAGCAAATGCCTTCCATACTACTGAATGGTTCTGGTGATACCAGCGGGATTGTAGAGGGACAAATAGACCTAAAGAAATCCCCAGCTTGGATCACACGTGTGTTGCGTATTGAATGGCTTGGGCAAACGGTTGCCAGTATCTGCTGGATTGCCAGCGTCCTGGCTTACGGAATCAGTTCGAGTGGTGACTGGTTGCAGTTATGTGCCGCGTCGTCGTGGTTGTTGGCAAACATTGTGGCAGCTTTGCCCGCCGAGGCTGATTGAGATGTCAGTGCAACTTCAGGCAATAGATGAGAATTGCACGCGCCGTGAACTTATTAAGCACGCGGTAGGTCTACTGAGCCAACAGATATGGTGCTGGGGTTGCGATATCATGCGACCCGAGGGCAACTGGCTCATCGAGATCGGTTTCAAGCGAATCGAGCCCCCTGATAATCGCAGCGATTGTCCTAGTGTCTATTCCCTCGAACTACCGCGTGGTCAATGTGTTGTGCTTCGCGGATTTGGTGTGTTCTTTGGAGATCCCGAGTACGGTAGTATTTTCGTACCCCGCTATGAATTTCAACCGAAATATACAACACAGCCAGCACTTGATTGCCCACCGTGGTCGGATGAAGATCTACCCGCTCTTCATCTACCTGTCGAATCAGAGCGAAAAGTGTGCGCTGGGCTGACTGTAGATCTTATCAATTGGATTCACAGCTATGAAGGTAATATTGTCAAACAATTGGGGATTGGATACCGCCAACAGACACTGAATAAATGGGACGATGGCAAACATCTTTTTATACCAGCAGAACAATTTGCAACTGCTTGGCATGCATTGTCATTTCAAGTAGCGAATACGTTTTGGGATAAACTTTGGGAATGATTTTTACGTCTTAAGCAAGACACGTACTCTCAAGACAAATATTATTTAAAATCCTGTTTCATTGGTAATCGGAAATAATTGTTAACACTCCCTTGTGACATAATTATCCGGCCAAGGGTCAGGGAATGTTCCACCAGATTTCCAATGCTCAATTTCATGTTCAGTGAGAAAGCAGCGCTGGAGCGACTCAGTAAACCAATCAACCTGAGTTTTGTCACCAATTACTGTTAAGTGGCAGCGACGATCACCAAAACGTCCAGCCTCCTTTGCTAACATCTTTTCAAGCCCTTTTATTTCCATCTCATCCAAACCATTATCGTCATCTTCAAGAATCCCAGCACGCCAGGAGCCAATAACTTCGAGATTGATACCACTGGCAGCCTGATTCCAAAGGAGTGACAACTTGTCACGGTTTGGAAGATAAAAGAAACCCTTGCTTCTATAAATGTGCTGGCCAAGATGCTGTTGGCACGTATCCCACAGACGTTGAGGGTGAAACGGCCGATCATCCTTGATAACATTCGCTACGAGATTGTATGGCTGATCGTCATGACACTCTACTTCAAGAGCTGGCTTAAGTTCTTTGATTAACTGTGCGACTCTATGAAAGTCATACTCAGGCATTGCGAGCACATCATCGATAGGAAGTTTTCCCCAAGGCACCGAAACAATAGATACGAATGGATTTATTTCATGAATGGACTGGGCAATTTCGGGGAGTTTCTTTGCTTCAATTCGATCCACTTTAGTGAGCACGAGATGACTACAGAACATAATTTGTTCCACCAGTAAATTTGTTGTATCTCGTTCCTGATTCTGCAAATTACGTTGCATGATGGGAATGAGTTGCTTGCCACATCCATAGTCTTGATCAATCATGGCACTATCAACTAGCGTCAGCACACCAGTAAGCTTGAATTGTGGTTGTGTGCTAAAGAATTCGATCAGAGGCATGGGGTGACAACTCCCCGATGTCTCGATGATCAGTAGTTCGGGAGCGCTTGTTCGCAACATCTGGCTCAGTGAATCTTTGAGTTTTGTGAGTCCTTTTTTGCTACTCAATACACAAGAATAAATTGATTGAAAATTACTATCATTTTTTTCAAAAAACTCTGTCTGCGCGACTAGCAGGCCGTCGACGTCTAACTCACTCATGTCATTGACCACGACGCCGATAGAAAGCTGCTTCTTATGAGACTGAACAAGCAAGCTTGTCAAAAGTGTCGTTTTGCCTGATCCAAGAAACCCATTGAGAATAAGGACCGGAACCTTTGCTGTTGATTCGGCAACCGTATGATCTTTGATGATAATTACTCCATTATTATTTTGTTAATCATCTACTCGACAGAACGGCTATTTAAAAATGTGTATACCCAACATCTGACTCAGATTATAATCGATATTGTTTGAACGTATGACTCTGCGTTCGTTACTATTTTCGGTGGGAAACGAATGAACGGGCAAAGAAAGATGGGTACTCTAAAAGACTAGAAACTATCCCGGGAATGTCGCATGACGTGAAGTGAAAAATGACCTGAGGGCGATCACACCGGGTTGAAAACTTTATGGTCATTATGATCAGGGCCTGTTAAGTTCTGCG
>PKCL01000489.1 GCA_002862165.1 Planctomycetaceae bacterium | reverse complement strand
GGCAGGAAGAAGCAGACCTACGAGTACTCCAATAATGGCGATCACCACCAACAGTTCGATGAGCGTGAACCCAAGCATGCGGCCACATGCAGAAACCCGCACCCGACGGATTATGTGACTATTCCCCATGACTGATACTCCTCTATCAAAGAGCGGCTGTGTCCAGAAAATATCATCGAAATCTGGACGTATTCATTATTCCTCATGGCGGGTAAGATAAAAACCTTCCTGCCAAAAAACACTTACCTATTACTATTAGCTATGACATAGATCGAAATTGCAATTGTCATGAATGCTGCAGCAAGCAAACGTTTTAATAAAATGCTGTGATCAACAGGGCCTTCAAGTTTGTTCCAGCCATGTCTTGCTACCACTGTCCCCAGAATCACCGACATGATGCCTCGTGTTGATTGTAAAATTGTGCTCAGCATTACGCCAACACAGCCAATGCATGCATAAAGACCAAACATAGCCAAGAGCCATGCAGAAGAATATTGTACTGCAGCTATCCAGTCTTGCCATGTAGGCGCTGGCTGCCAGGCGTACTCGAAAAATACAAAGGGAAGCACGACTATTCCACCTAGCATGTAGGTCAGTAGCAGTGCAAGACAGCCTGCAGAGAAGCGGTCCAGTGGCAGGCTCTGTTGGATGGCATCGATCATCTCAACGATTCCGAGATCAGCAGTTGCGAAACAGATGCAACCACACGACAAAAGGACCAACGATCGTGCTGGTAATCCCGAGCCACCCCGCTGAAGAAGAATAGCGGCAGCCGCACAAAGAGATACTGCGAACCACTGAGCAAAACCCAACGTTACTCCATAGATAAACGAGACGATGAATGCTAAAGCAATTATTTTTAGACCCAAAAGTGGTGAGATTCTTGAAGCATCCGAGGTTCTGAGGACTCGAAATATGACGGATGTTCCAACAAAATAGGTCGCTGTGGATTTCAAGCATGGATACCAAATACTCCAGCGAGAAATATCGAACACGATTCCATCTTTGAAAAAAATCGATAACACCGTAACGGCACAGATAACTCCCATAATCGCATGAGCAAAAATCAGTAGTCGCCTGCTCATATGCTTTTGGCGAGTGCCATGATGCCTGGCAACCAGATACGATACAGAACTAAAAAATGCAGCTGTCAGACCGGCTATCATGCCAAGAAAAAGAGTATTCACGACAATTAAGTCCGACTGGTTCTGAGACACACGGCAGCCCACTGGGCACCAGACTTTACCCATTCGGCATAGTCGGCGCGACCGTTGCTTCTGTTTTGTCTTGAAAGCGACCGATCGGACGACCTGCAATTTATCCGGCAGGTAGAGTTGATGGAAGCAGGTTCTTTCAACACACAGGAATTATACGAATGGCTAGTGCCAACCAGCAAATTGCCGGTGGGGTCGCCCAGCGGCTTGCGAGCGGTGACTACATTATCGACCCTGATGTCCCACATCATGTTGGCATTGGCAGATTCCGGCAGCTTTTCGCCATCGTCCTTGTTCCAATTGTGGTGTTCGTCTCTGTAGCGCTCATCAGCTTTGACCCCGCTGATCCGCCCGCCAGTCGAGGATTTCCACCGCGTCATGAGCCTATCAACCTGTGCGGTCATTTTGGTGCAACCGTGTCAACACTCATATACCAATCCACCGGTGTTGCAGGCTGGTTAGGTGTCGCCTTTCTTGCAGGACTTTCCATTGGTCTCTTCCGTAATCAACGCTATACAGACCTGCCTTGGCGGGCCAGCGGCGCAGTGCTTTCTATACTAAGCCTCGCAATGCTATGTACTCTTTTCATGCCTTCTTTTATCCCCCGACCTCTATGGGGCCCTGGTGGTCTTGGTGGCACGCTCGTCGCTGACATGGCCACTCGCTACCTCGCAAGCGCTGGTGCATCGCTTGCAGCTGTTACGGCTCTTGGGGTCGGACTTTTTCTTGCTGCTGATCGCCTTGTGGTTCGCGTCCTTCGCTTCTCAGCCGGACTGCTTACGTATCTAGGTGAGCGTAGTATTAAGTTCCTCCGATACACTCTTCTGTGTGTCGGCGTTCTCAGCAACAGTTCCACTGAAGAAGCTGCTGAACTCGAATGGTGGCAGCGTCGCCGGCGTGCGACACTCGAAGCTAAAGATTCTGACGAACAAGACGAAGGCGATCTCGCCATAAAGCTTCGTGGAAGAAAACCTCTCCCTGTAGAGCGTGCTGAAGAAGAATACGACGAGGAGGAATATGAAGAGGAAGAAATAGAAGAAGAAGTTGAGGAGGAGACCGTAGCCCGACCAACCACACTTGTTCCTATAAAAAACAGGCACTCTCGACCCACACGTCAACTTGAACTCGAAATTACACCAGACCCAGAAAGCAGCTATGAACTGCCTTCTGTCGACCTCTTACTTCCACCAGAAGAAATGGAGTTTGATGAACAGGAGGCTGAGGTTCGCACACGAGCAAAGATTCTGGAAAAGACCTTTGCGAACTTTGGTTTCAAAGTCCGCGTCGTAGAAGTTGAAACTGGACCAGTCATATCACAGTACGAAATTGAGCTTGAAGCAGGATTGCGACTGGCCAAGATCACGAATCTAGCAGACGACCTGGCTATTGCGTTGCGTGTGCCAAGTGTTCGAATTGTGGCACCGATACCAGGAAAAAATTCAGTCGGTGTGGAAGTTCCCAACACCGATAGACAGATGGTTCGCCTTCGTGAGGTGATGGAGGAAACAAACTCCAAGAGTCGGGCAATGAAAATCCCGATCTACCTTGGCAAAGATGTTGCTGGAAATCCCATGGTGGTTGATCTCGCCAGCATGC
>PKCL01000488.1 GCA_002862165.1 Planctomycetaceae bacterium | reverse complement strand
TTCACGTAACGCTTCTACGACTCCTTGGACTGGATGACAATAAGTTGACCTACTACCACGCCGGACGCTTCAAACAGCTCAGCCAATTCGGCGGCAAGGTGATCGACAAGCTCATCGCATAAGCCGATATCTTACTTTCCAACAATCGATAACTTATGATATCGCACACTCGACGTCGCTTTCTACAAGCCTGCAGTACATCTTCGATCGCTGCTCTCGCCACACCTGCGGTAGCCGTTGATCGCTTCCAACGAGTGAACCCGCTAATCAAAGGCGTATCGCTGAGTGCGTATTCGCTCAGACGCCACATGCAGTGGTGGAAGGGTGATCGGACTGACGAGCACCTCGACATTCTCGGGTTTCTGGAGTACTGCGCCAGCCTCGGACTCGACGGTGCCGAGCTGACCTCTTACTTCTTTCCTTCGCCACTGGAGGTCACGTACACCAATCAGGTGAAACGCCGCGCCCATTTGCTTGGGATTGATATCACGGGCGGAGCAATGGGTAATACCTTTGTGCATCCTCCAAAGAGTGATCTTGGTCGGAAAGAAATGGAATACTTTCAATTCTGGATCGATCACTTTGCCGACCTGGGAGCCCCAGTCGTTCGTATTTTCGCTGGCCGCGGAAAACTCCAAGCCGGAACGGAAGACCAAGTCATGGCCAATGTGATCGCCAATCTTGAGCAGGCTGTAACGTACGCCGAGAAGCGTGGTGTGATGTTGGGACTTGAGAATCATGACATCATGAAGAACATCGATAATCTGTTGCACGTGATCAGTGCGATCGATTCACCATGGCTTGGTGTTACATGGGACTCAGCAAATCTAATGACTACACCGAATCCCTATGCCGAACTCGCAAGGATCGCCCCACATGCAGTGACTGCGCAACTGAAGGTGATGACTCAGGTAAACGGCACACCATCACCGGCCGATTTGACTCGGATGCTGAAACTCCTACACGATGCAAAGTATCGGGGTTATGTCGTTTTGGAATATGAAGAAAAGGAAGAGCCATATGACGCCATTCCCAGCTTTGTCAAACAAGTCCGTAAGACACTTTCTGATATGAACTGATAAAAAAAGAGGAACACTTCGAATGAAACAAGAGTATGGCCTAAATTATGTCACCCGCCGCACATTTACCCACAACGGTGTCGCTGCAATGCTCGCAGCTGGCGCGGCTCCTGCATTCGTCACTCATGCACGAGCCGATGAGCCAAATAAAAAACTTGGTATGGCTGTTGTCGGCCTCGGCGGCTATGCAACACGATCAGTTGGGCCTGAGATCGCTGCGTGTCAGCATGTTCGGCTAGCAGGTGTCGTCACTGGCGATGCAGAAAAAGGAAGAACCTGGGCGAAGGAACATGGTTTCGAGCAAGACGCAATTTATTCCTATGACAACTTCGACACGATTGCAGGCGACGATCGCATCGACTTGGTTCACATCGCGCTTCCCAACTCAATGCACGCGGAATTTGCCATCCGCGCGGCACAGGCTGGCAAGCATGTGATGGTGGAAAAGCCGATGGCGGTCTCCAGCCAGCAATGCGAAAAAATGATTGCCGCCGCGAAGCAGGCCGGTGTGCTGCTGGGTGTGAACTATCGGCTGCACTGGGAACCGCATCATGTGATGGCTACCGAGCGACTCTCCGGCGGCGCTGTTGGTGATCTGACCAACGGGAACTATGAATTCTCGTGGGGTTACGCCCGTGCGCTTACTGGTCCGAACAAGAACAAATTGAAGAAGTGGCTGCTCGACCCGAAGATGGCGGGTGGGGGCGCTTTGTTCGACACCGGCGTCTATCCCATTCAAGCAGCGTGCTATCTCACAGGTCGCGAGCCTGTTGCCGTGCGTGGATTCCCCACAACTCGGCACCCGGACCTCTTTCCCCACGGCGTCGAAGAAACAATGAGCTATGAGTTGCTATTCGACGACGGCTTTCAAGCCCTCTGCCGAGCCAGTTATAGCCAATCGTTTCACCAATGCACGACGCTAGGGCCGAAAGGATTAGTTGAGATTCTTCCCGGGCAAAAAGGAAGTGTTTTCGGGCAGTCCGGCGCAGGGAATCCAAACCCCAAGAGACTGTTTGTGAACAAGAAAGAAATTGAACTCAAGCAGACTCTTCAGCAAGCCGAGTTGCTTGATGCCTTTGCCGTGGCGATCAACCAGGGTAACAAGACGTTTCGGACGCCTGGGGAAATGGGCCTTCGGGATATCCGCATTGTGGAAAGAGTTTATGAGTCAGCAGCGAAAGGTGGACTCAAGGTTAGCGTTTGAATGGCTTCAACACCTGCAAATGAACAGGTTGAAAATGAAAACAAGACTCGATTCAAAACCACGAATTATGGCATGCACCATTCACGGCGGCAGATTGACCAGTCGATAGGTGATTGGGACAACGAAATTAGTTGCTCTACGCAGAATGATACAATAATTCATAGTGTAAAGCTCATTTTTGGCTGCTGTATTGGTAATAATGTCTTGCCGAACAAAAATAAGGAACGTGGAGAAAAGGACATGAGTTGGTGTGATCGAAGGAGGTCGTAAGAGAGCCTCGAAAGACGCACAGTCTGTTTCAAGGAGGGGGGTAAAAGCATGAAAATAACAAGTAGGTTGTCTGTCAGCCTCGTTCTGGCCGTCAGCTTAACTGTTCTCAACAGTGTGCAGGTTACTGCCATGGCAGCTGAGTTTTCAATCAAGCAAGAGCCGGCTGGCGATATTGCCATTTACATCGATGACCAACTGTTCACTCGGTACGTCACGTCAGACAAGGTTTCCAATAAGTGTTACTTCTGGCCAATCAT
>PKCL01000178.1 GCA_002862165.1 Planctomycetaceae bacterium | reverse complement strand
CATTTGTTGCATCCATCGCTGTATCATCATCATCTCCCCGAACACTGACATCGATGCCGCGATCCAGTAAGAGCCTGACAACACCCACGCGACCAAGGAAGGCGGCACCATGTAGTGCTGTACGATTACCATCGTCTCGTTGTTGAACGTTCGCACCTCGATTCAAAAGAAGTTCAGCCACTTTGGTTTTACCGAAGAGTGCAGCAATGTGAAGCGGTGGCATTTTGAACTCTGGATCAGGAGTGTTGATATCAACCTTCTTTTTCTTTTTGTCAAGAAACGACTTCACCGTCAAAAAGTCACTGCGGCGAATGGCGTCGTAGAGGTTGTCTGGTTTCTTCTTGGTTTCAGCCGTCTGCTTCTTTTCTGCAATTCTCTTGCCGTAATTGGTAGCCCACCGGCCAACGTAACTATCGAGTGGAACAATGGTGACAGCACCGAGAAGACACGGTAAAAGAATTCGCACGCTTCGTTGCCGAAGCATGCTTTGCACGCCACGTTTTTGCCAAAGCATGGCAGTAAAAAAACCACTGACAAGAAAGAACAACGGCATCCGAAAACCATGAATACCAAGAAAGAGAATCCATACCCATTCCGCTGTTTGTGTGTCACGAATCACAGATAACCCAGGCATAAACGGCATCAATCCATGGAGGACGATGCCAAGAAGCATTGCGACGGCTCGAAGGGCATCAAGATCATGTCTGCGAGCCATTATTTTCGATGGAGTAGGTTCAGGCATGAGTCTTTTTTAATGGTGACGTGTTAGTGTCTGCACGGCATTGGTTTGTCGAGTCTACCAATTGGACGAAAAACAAGAAATCGTGAGAGGTACCAAGGATGTGGCTTTAAGAGTTCAGCGTCTCCCGGTGCACCTTTCTTTTTGAAAATAATATCCTCAGGATTTTTCGATCGTTTGTATTTTACAAAGAGGTTCTCTCTTTTTCGTGATGAGGTAATTCTCTGGAGTTCGAACCAGGTGAGAAGATCTTTCGTCTTCACATATTGTTGAAGCTGACGGTCATTCGATCCAAGAATTTCAACAAGATCATCCTGATACTTAAAGAGTTTGAGTCGAGGCATGAAGAGATGATTGTTTCCAGTCCCTTCGGTTCTTATGTTTGCGAACATCGAAAACGCTGTTGTCGTCTTGAGACTGAGGTATGGACAGAATCCATTGAAGAAAACGAGAGCTGGGAATATCCACAGGATTCGCAATGAGCGAACCATAGGTTCCGGTGCACTTCGCCAGCCAGCCTTAAGGAGCATCGGTGCGTATGTGGCTGTCAGCCACAAAGCGAATAGAAGCCATGCATAAAACCCAATTGCATTGACAGTTAAGAAACCGCCACCAGTTTGATATGCACGAATCTGTAAAAAGCAGGCAAGTCCAAAGATGAATACGGCAGCTAACTTTGCAGCAAGAACACCGACCCTCGGTATTCGTTGCCAGATCTGAAATGGATTGTCGTGAGATGAAAAAAGAAAAACCGCATACAACGCGTAGAGCAGGTGGGAAAAGCTATAGATGCCTCCATGTGGGTGAAGTGCAAGAAACCAGTGGAAGAGAAGCCCGAGAATTACAGTGGCAACCCGTGTTGTGCGCCACCAGAGGCCAATTGGAATGGCAAGCTCAATGAGAAGCGTCCCGATGATTGTCGGCCACTGCGTCCACTCACTTGATGGGATGATGGGCACTGATGCAGCAAGCTCTTTGTGCATGGACACAGCACAACTGACCGCAGGGTTGAGAAAGTCCCAATTCAACTTATGCAGCACAGTGAAGAGATACATGATGATCAAGGAACCCATTATGACAGGACGCATCTGTTCATAAATTGCTGCACGGAGTTCGACAGACGGTAGACGTTTTTTCCAATTGCATGCACCGACGGCAAGAACCGTACCTATCATGGAGGCATGTATGAGCATTTCAAAAAAGATGTGATTTGGCACAAAGGGAAGTCTTTGAAACCAGAAGGTGAGACTGGAGAGAAGAAAAAGACAGAGAACAAGAATAGATCGTGGAAAAAACAGAAGAAGTAAGGTTGCTGCCAGAAGTGCTTGTCCGGTGATCGTGCTCATCCACCACGGAAAGGAGAGCATGTGAATAAAGCTGGCTGTTGCGATTCCGATACTAATACAACCAAGGCTTGCATCGAGTGAATATGCAGAAGAGCGTGTAGCAGATTGATTATCAGTGTCTTCACTCACGGTAGTCACCACGCACACAATGTAAAGCAAATGAAAGTGAAAAATACAATGGATAGATAGTTCATTTTGATTTTCAGATAGAAAATCAACTGGTAGAGACACAGGTCTTTTTGAGTGCCGTTTTCCTCTCCAACTACAGGCATTGCATGAGCACAACCATAGGCAGATACCACAGTCACTGCCCAAAAATAAGTTTAAATTATGGTGCCCATTTTGCCTCTAGGAACTCAACATCAGTAAAGTATGCCCCACCATCTGGTTCATTTGAATTCCAGAACTGTGTGATGAGTTCAGTTTTCCCAGCCGGTAGATCTACAGTGAAATGAACGTGTGATGACCCGTCGCGTACATTCACCTCGTGTGTTACACCAGCAACTGTGAGAGAGGCGCGCTCTGCAACCAGAGGTTTATTTGCTTCTTTGGGAAGCTGCCGTAAGGTGATTCGGTATTTTCCATCCTGTTGAACCTTGACGTGCCATGGTCCTGTGAGAGGGGGTCTACGATTGATTGAATTGAAATTCCATGGTGGATTTCCAAATGGCAAATACCAGTCCTGCGAGCAAAGAGTAGTTGGATTTTCCAGAGGGTTGCCGACATCGATAGCGACCGGTTCCATT
>PKCL01000501.1 GCA_002862165.1 Planctomycetaceae bacterium | reverse complement strand
GTTTGGCTGCCGAAAAGCCGAACGTGCTGTTTCTTGCCGTTGATGATATGAACGACTGGATCGGCTGCCTCGATTCAGTTCCTCAGGCGATTACGCCGAATCTCAATCGGCTGGCTGCGAGAGGGGTGAACTTTACCAATGCCCATACGGCAGGGGTGTTCTGTGCACCAAGTCGTGCTGCAATTTTTTCTGGTCAATTCGCATCAACAACAGGCTGTTATCGCAACCCGTGTTACTTTGTAGATCACCCTGAGATCGAGCCTTTGCAATTAAGTTTTGCAAAGGCCGGTTATCAAACCTTCGGTGCTGGCAAGCTCTATCACCATGGTGCTGGTGCCATCGATACTCGTGGCTGGACTGAATTTTTCTTTCGGAATGATTGGCAGCGTCGGGCAGGCTGGTCGCTCGATTCATGGGCGGAAGACACACCCGTGCCGCAGCCCTTTCCAAACAGTGTCTACAACAGAGGCACTGAGATTTCTGGTGGACTTTTTCTTGAATGGGGTGCTGTTCCTGAGGGTCGCGAGCAATCAATGGCTGATACAGCGAGGGTCACGTGGGCGGTGGAAAAGCTCAAGGAAAAACATGACACACCATTTTTTCTTGGTGTTGGGTTGTATGCACCGCACTACCCAAACTACTGCCCGCAGGAATTCTTTGATCTGTACGACCGAGATGCAATCGAGCTGCCGCCGGTAAAGGCTGACGACCTTGATGATCTACCGCCAAAGATCAAGAAGATAAAAACGGCCCGGTCTCGTATTCCAAGACGGCTTGAAGAACTTGGTGCCATGAAAGACGCCATTCATGGCTATCTCGCCTGCATCAGCTATGCCGATGCCATGTTGGGGCGTGTGCTTGATGCACTTGAGGCAAGTCCATACGCGGACAATACGATCGTGGTCCTGTGGAGTGATCACGGCTATCACCTTGGTGAAAAAGGAGACTGGGGCAAGCACACTCTTTGGGAACGTACCAGCAATGTTCCTTTTTTGTGGGCTGGGCCCGGCGTTGCCAAGGGCGTTCAGTCTGACATCACGGTAAGTCTGATCGATATGTATCCGACGCTGATTGATCTGTGCGGGCTGCCGAAACCAGAGCAGCATCTGGAGGGTACATCGCTTGCGGCAACGCTTGCTGATCCTGCGACAGCACATGATCGTGATGTCTTTTTGCCACACATGAACCCTGGTGAATATGCCGTGATGAATCGTGACTGGCGATACATTCGATATGGTGACGATGGAGAAGAACTCTACGACCTGAAGACTGACCCCAATGAATGGGAGAACCTGGCTAGTGACCCAGCTTTTGAATCAAAAAAAGAGGAGTTGCGTCGTGTTGCCCCGAAGGTGTTTGCAAAGCCGATTGAAGGTCTTAATGCTCGAAAAAGTTTGGTTGTAGAGGGCGACACCTTCCGTTGGGAACGTGGTCAGGGGAACTATGTGCCACGATCCAAGAATCGTCCGTTGACGACTAAGAGCAGTGACAACATCGAATCATCGAAGGACGCGCACAATAAATCAAGGAACGCTAGGCCGTTAGAGGATAAGCAAGGTAAGTCTCATAGTCCCAACATTCTTTTTGTTGTGTGTGACGATTTGAATACGCATGTCTCACCATCTGGCTATGACGCAATCCAGACTCCGGCTCTGGCTAAACTTGCAACAGAGTCAATGACCTTTCGCAATGCGTACTGTCAGTATCCTGTGTGCGGGCCTTCGCGGGCTTCATTTTTGACTGGTCGCTATCCGGAAACAACGGGTGTTTTAAATAACACCACAGACCTCCGTGATGCCTGCCCAGACGCGGTCACCATGCCCCAGTTTTTTAAAGAGCATGGGTATTGGACAGCGAGCACGGGCAAAGTGTTTCATTCAAGTCGCCATGAATTGGGCGAACTTGCCTGGAATGAATATGTCCGTTTTGACAATGATGAATTGCCTGTGGTGCGAGCTGCCCGCGAAGCCTTCGAAGCTGAGCATGGTTCTGTTGATGACAGTAAGAACAGAAGGAAGTGGAAGGGCTTACAGAAGCAGGTCTCAGCCAAACTTAATGCCCAGACTCCACCGGGCCATGGGCGGAGTGGGCTTGATGACAGTCAGCACAAAGATGGCAAGAACGTTCGCCAGGTGGCATCATGGCTCAGCAATCATTCGCATGGTGATAAACCGTTTTTTATTGCATGTGGAATACAGAAGCCTCATGTTCCGTTTCTTGCACCCGATAAATATTTTGAACTGTATCCATCGGAGAAACTCCCACTTCTCTCCTATCCGTCGAATCTTTGGGATTCTATTCCCAAAACAGCTCTATCAAAACGGTATGAAGCGTTCGGCTTTGAGCTTGGCAAAGAAAACCCTGGCTTACGGCGAGAGTACATGCAGTCGTATCATGCGTGTATTTCGTTTCTTGATGCCCAGCTCAAAATCGTGTTTGATGCGCTGGAAGCAAATGGACATTGGGAAGACACAATCGTCATTTTCACATCTGACCACGGGTATCACCTTGGTGAGCATTTCTTGTGGGGTAAGGTGACACTCTTTGATATTGGTACCCGCGTTCCATTTCTTGTTCGTGTGCCGGGCCTCACGAAAGGTGGGACTGAATCTGAAGCAATGGTTGAATTGGTTGACATCTACCCAACGCTTGTTGATGTGGCAGGACTTGAGCCACCAGCGGGGCTACAAGGTGTGTCCCTTCGTCCACTTCTGAATCACCCGGAACGTCGTGGCAAAAAAAAGGTTGCTTACACCGTTGTGACCCGAGGGTCGAAGTTGGGATATGCCGTCCGAAATCAAAACTGGCGATATAGCAAGTGGCCGGATGGTGAAGAACTTTACAAT
>PKCL01000198.1 GCA_002862165.1 Planctomycetaceae bacterium | reverse complement strand
GACCAATCAACCACTTTACCATTTACTAATTCAGCAAGTGCAGCAGCACGTTCAGTAGTACGCGATGATACCGTCACCTCAACACCCTGTTTCTTTAAGCCAAAAGCAATCGCTCGAGCAGCACCACCGGCCCCCAAGATAAGTGCCGTCTTCAACCCAAGGCGTCCACCAAAACCAGCATCTTGTGCAGCGAGAGCATCCTGAATGGCAGAAATCGCAGCAGTTACGTCGGTATTGAAAGCCTTGCATTCTCCCGTCTCATGATCGAATGATAGCGTGTTTGCTGCCCCAATCTCTTCCACCAAATCACCATCCGAAGATGCAAACTCAAGAACCGTTTCCTTATGAGGTATTGTCACGCTCAACCCAGCAAGAGGCCAGTCCTTCGCTTTCTTCAAAAAGTCTCTCAAATGACCTTTCGGAATAAGAAATGGTAGGTACACCGCATCAATACCCGCCGCTGCACAGGCCGCGTTATGAACGACCGGACTGAGACTATGACCAACCGGATCTGCAACAACACCGTAGACTTTCGTTGAAGGGGTGATCGCATCATATCGATACATATCACAGAGCTGCTTCCAAGGAATCTGTCCCGGGGCCAGTATTTTTTCGGGGTTAAACGGCGCAAAAGTAAATGCAGCACCAAATCGACCCGCAAGCACTCGGCTTGGCGTCCCAATTTCTCCCATACAAAGTCCCACAGTCGGGGTGTCGCTCGATTGTACTAATTCGAGCATCCGAAGGTTATCATTTGGGTGATTCGCAAGAGTTGCTATTTTGACAACATCAGCATCAAGGTCAGCTAAGTAAGCATGAAGCCCCCGTAGATCATTGGGTGTTCTTTTGAAATCATGAAAACTTATAATTCGTCGCGTTTCACCAAAACGTGGTATCGCTTTTGCGACATCGTCCTCAAGATCAACGTAGTCCACACCCTCAGCAATTGCTGTACGAAGAATCGTCAGCCGTTCTTCTTCCGTGCGTTCCCAATGACCACCGTCTTGCTTCCTTCGACATGTCGCAATGACGGGGCAAGACCGGTCGGCGAGAAGCCGCTTCACTTGGACTTTTCGCTGGATGCAGTCTAATCGAAGTTCTACAAGGCCGACACCTTGCTGGCCAAGATGACGCAACTCCGTCAGAAGATATCGGTGACGGCCTCTGGCAAGGCTGACGCAAATCATACACACCCAACCCTTACTTGATCCAAAAAAAGATTTCCAAGTCACTCTAAAACCATGTTTACTGGTTACACAAGCACTACTTTCCCTACGTCCGTCGAAACTGTTTATCTAATTCCTGTCTCGACAGCACAAGTGATGTCGGCCTCCCATGAGGGCAATGTCCAGTTCCTGGGTACCGATGTCGGTCTGCGACAAGTGTATCGACTTCTACCTGCGACAGTGCATCTCCTGCTTTAATTGCAGCTCGACAAGAAAGGCTATGGAGAACCTCGTCAACCACCGCCCGATGGTCACCGCCATCCGCATCCAAAACAGCAAGGCGATTCACCACCTCCTGAATAATCTCTGACGCCGGTGCTCTTCCCACTAATGCTGGCTTGCCTCGCACGACAATAGTATTACCACCGAACGATTCTACTTTCACGCCAGCGTCTGACAAAGTATCAAGATGGTTCGTAACAACCTCAAATTCTGCAGATGTGAGTTCTACTTGCTCTGGAATCAATAGTGGTTGAACTTCGATCGCTCCGTTCGACATGCGATCACGAAGTTGTTCATAAAGTACTCTTTCATGCAAAGCGTGCTGATCAATAACTTCTATACCACTGCCTGTTTCAACAACCAGATACCGTTGATGCATCTGGACTGCGCGTTCCTCAGGGATATTGTTTTCCGTGACACCTGGCAGGCTCTCTTGTGTAACAAGACTATCTTCTATAGTGAAACTGTCTTCCCCAGCAGGAAAAGGATTCGTTCCTGAGGAACTGAAGTATTGCCCTGATTCATCCTGCCTTTCAACAATTACTTGCTCAGCCTCATTTGAATCACCTTCTTCTCTCCTAGGCAAGGATTGCTGACGCTTCCAGATACTCTCCGCAGCTGCCAATCCCGCTGAAGCTGACGAATTACTGCGTGGTGGCTCAAAAGCAGTGGGGCCATCAATCCCAGCGATCGCGCGTCGCACTGCAAGCAGAACAAGCCGATGAAGACGTCCAGAATCACGAAATCGAACTTCTGTTTTTGCTGGATGAACATTTACATCAACATGCTGAAGAGGTACCTGAAGTTGCATAAAAATTATTGGTTGTCGTCCTGAAAGAAGACGACCACGATACCCCTCTTGCACCGCATGCAATAGAGATCGATCACGAAATGGCCTGCCGCTTATGAAAAAGTGCTGGAACCTTCCGCTTGCCATATCATCTTCGGGTCGGCCAAGAAGGGCCGTGACTGAAATATCCTCATCAACCTCTTTCGCGTGAAGCAATCGACCGGCAAGCTGGCTCCCATAAAGGTCGGCAATTCGCTGCCGCCAATCAACTACCGCAGGAAGATCATGCACTCGCCTACGATTGTGCGTCAAGGAAAATGCTATCTCAGGATGCGCAAGAGCTGTTTTGACAAATGCTTCTGAAGCGTGGGACCATTCCGTCGCTGGCGTCTTGAGAAACGCACGCCTCGCTGGGATTTTTGAAAATAGTTGATGCACCTCAACTGACGTTCCGAGGCCGCAGCCCTCGGGCCGAACTCCTCGATTCAACCCACTGTCAATTTCGAGACAACTACCGGTACCCAATGCGGTTCTAGTTCGTATAACAACGCGTGAAACCTCAGCAATCGATGCAAGCGCTTCGCCTCGAAATCCAAGAGTTTGTATTTC
>PKCL01000020.1 GCA_002862165.1 Planctomycetaceae bacterium | reverse complement strand
TTATTTTGTCTGCATCAGATGTGGATATATCACCAGGAACCTTAGAAAGATGAACCCAGGGACCGAGGACGGGATGCGTGTCGCTCTTATTATGAAGAAGTCTCTTTAATCTTCCAAGAATAATAGGCCGCATCTCATAGCCATCCTGCATCCATGGCAACCTTCCATCTTTTTTTTCTGACGGTCGGGCAGCTTCGATCAGATAATCTGGTGCATGAACAACTGCCTCTCGAATCGCTCGGTCATAGATTGCCCGTTCATGGTCAGCAAGGTTCTGCTCAAGTTCTGCCATTTTTCCAGCAAATTCTGAGGCTTCTTGTGTCTGCGGAGGCTCTCCAATAATTGGTAATTCTTCTGGTGTTTCAGTACTTGCAAAGATGCCATGCAGGGCATAGTAATCGTCGATACCGATTGGTTCATACTTATGGTCGTGGCAACGTGCACAGGCAACGGATAGCCCCATAAGCCCACGCGTTACAAGATCTATTCGATCATCGATAATATCATGAATATTTCCGCGAAAGGTTCGACCAACAGTCAGGAAGCCAAGTGCCGCAAGATCCTTTCTTGGTACCTCGGGTATGATACAGTCAGATGCCAATTGTAATGTGACAAACCGGTTGTATGGCACATCATCATGAAAAGCTTTTACGACCCAGTCCCGATACGTCCACGCAAACGGACTCTTGTTTGACTGCCCACCAAAGGCATAACCAATCGTGTCCGCATAGCGGGCCAGGTCAAGCCAATGGCGAGCCCAGTGCTCCGCGTGCTGTGTTGAATCAAGAAGACGCTCGACATACGCACGGTAAGCGGGCTCACTTGGGTTTGCTACGAATGCTTCGACGTCATCCACACAAGGTGGGAGACCAGTAAGATCGTAGGAGAGCCTTCGAATAAGTGCGTGGGGAGGCGCTTCCTCGGCAGGCTGAATTCCTTCTTCGAGCATTGTATCGACAAGAAATCGATCAATCCGATTGCTGGACCACTTCTCGAGAAGGTGAACTGGTAAATTTTCGGATAACACTGGCAAATCATGCCGTCGGATTGGCTGAAATGACCAATGACTTTTCTTTGTCGAAGCAATTCTCTCAGGAATAGAATCGCTTCCATTCGAGATTGGGGTTTCCTCAGAGCCGACACCACTCCAGGGAAGACCACGCGTAACCCATTCTTCAAGTGTCTTGATCTCGACTGCCGTAAGTTTCCCATCAGGCGGCATGGCCAGTTCACCGCTTGCCTTAATAACAGTGATTATTTTACTCTTTTGAATATCACCAAGTTCAACGACTGCACCGGTATCACTACCCTTCAACACCGATTGACGACTATCGAGTCTCAGTCCAGCCTCTGCAATTTCTTCGGAATGACACTCGTAACAGTTGTTCACCAAGAGGGGACGTACCTTGATCTCGAAAAATCGCTCTTCATCCTGAACGCTTGCTTTGGTCCCAGCTGCGAAAGTAGACCCTGCAAGCAGGATGACAAAACAAGCTGTTTGGATGAATAGTCGTTGATGAAGTAGATACACGCTTCTTTTTTCCCACTGCAATAAAATCAGCTGACTGTGTCTAGCTTCATACTAATAGCATTCATACGATGCGTCTTACAAACACCCTAAAAAGGCCTGAAAACCCCCAGAATCACTTGGAACGTCCATGCGCAGACAATCGGATCTTCCCGAATAAAACGGACACACGTTGAAATAGAGCAGATTACCAAAATAAAACAGATTATGGATCAGCTTCACAAGACGGTAGCGATTCAAATAAAAAATCTATGACTGTAAGTCACTGAGCCTGTAGACAAGAGACTCTAGTAAGTGCCCCATGGACCACGGATCGCATGGACACCAAATTGCACGGTGTCACTTGGATGTTGAGGGGTTGGCATGAGCGGACGCTCTCCCGGTACGTATGCGGCTCCCGGGTACGGCTTCCTGTACTGCTGGTACAAAGGCATTACGCGTGAACTGGGAACGCCCCAACTATACTCGCTCACGAACTCAGCTGTTGGTGGCACGACAAGTGGAACCGGTCTTCCCACATCAGCGTTATACCAGCCACTATGCCAGCTCTTATTTCGTCCTCTCAAGAAATATCGTTTTTCTGTTGCTCGATGACCTCCAGCCATAACCGCTTGTGAAAAAGTAATAGTAACTATTCCGGCAATGATTACATAGCTGAAGAGTGAGAATCGGGAGGCCTTCATAAGTCAGCTTCTTTCCTTGCTGTTTTTAAAAAAATGAATTTGTAATTTTCTGCCTACCACCAGTAGGCACGGGTATCATTTCGCATTCCCATCGCGCCGGAGCAACGAACGTACCGCCGTTTGTGCTGATAGAGAAACTCATGCGGCATAAAGGGCGGATATGTGACCCATGTATGACCAACCCGAGCTGGTACAGGTTGCGGTGCAACGTAGAGCTGTGCTCCTACGCCGGGATATGGCCCGGGAGGTATTGGTGGATAGTAATAATTTGAAAAAACATCTGGCGTCGGAGCCTCAACGCCTCCATTAATCGGGTTGGCAGAAGACACCTGCGAGAACAATCCCATTGATATGACAACGCAAGCCATGATGGCGAGTCGTACACTCATTTTTTATTTCTCCGTAGAAGCTCTCAATTCATACGATTGCAAGCCTGCATCAGTTCCCTCACACCCAAAATCCAATCCCTCCAAGGATCACAGGACGGCCCTCCATGGCACTTCCACATAATCCATCACATTTCCTTTGAAGGAGGGATTCTCCCGGAAATCTTCGGCATACCCGCCCCAGCGGCACGATTGGAGCCCCTGCGAAGCCATTCCAATCACCCCACGGATAAAGTCTGCCCCGGCAGACCTATCGGCATGGTTGGATT
>PKCL01000021.1 GCA_002862165.1 Planctomycetaceae bacterium | reverse complement strand
AATACAAAACCAGACCAGTGCCGCTGGTTTGGTGTTGCGGGATCGCGTTGGGGCATTGACGCGAATGAAGATGGTGCCATTGATGAATGGAAGGTTCTGTCTCCTGAAGAAGCTACCGCAGAAATCGTAAGAGCCTTGGCCAATCGTGAACCAGCAATTTTTAATCGACTGCTTCCGTCGACGGCCGAGCTTGAAGGAGTCGGGTTCGCCGAAGAACTGTTTGCTCAGGTGAGTACTCAGGTAACAGATGCAAAAAATCTTTTCGAGGCGCTTTCTCGGGAACAAAAGGAGGTGACTCTTCAGACGCAATGGACAGCTATGTTGGCAGGCTTGCCAGGCGTTATTCCAAAGTCACCAGACGGTGCAACTGCTGACATAACGGCGTATGATAATGTTGTTGCTCTTACCGAGGTGGCCGGAGGAGGAGGAGGTCAAATCTTTGTTGGATCACTTGTTCGCTTTGGTTCGGTCTGGCGCCCACTCGCTCTTCCTCAATTGTCCTCCAGTAGTGGGACGGTGACAGAATCGCTATCGATTTTTTCTCCCAGAATGGATAGTGCCGCCTTGCAGGCAGGAACTGAGTCTGAAACCTTGCAGCCATTTCTAGAGCAGTTACGGATTATCGAACAGGAGATGCAGAAAGCAGAGCGTGCTGATCTTGCGGAACTGATTACGAAGCAAGTCAGGATTCTCGATGATGTTGCCAAGCGTGCTGAAGGAGATGAAAAAGAATTCTGGTTGCGGCAGTTGGCTGAGACACTTGCTGCTGCCGCCCAGGAAGGAACCATGCCCAATGCTCTCGGTGAGTTAGAAGAGCTTTCGGAAAAATTGCCGGCAGATGAGCCGTTAAAGTCATTTCTTGCTTTTCGTCTGGCGTCTGCAAGGTATGCAACCAGAATGCAAGACAAAGATGCTGATATTGAGAAAGTACAGGCAGCCTGGCTGGAAGAATTAGCTGCATTTGTAGAGGTATATCCGGAGGCACAAGACGCAGCGGAGGCGAGTCTCCAGATCAGCATTGCGGATGAATTTTCTGGTAAGGAAGAATCTGCGATGCAGCGTTATCAACAGATAGTTAATAATTTCCCGTCTTCAGCATCAGCTCGCAAAGCCAGTGGAGCGCTTCGCCGGTTGAAGGCAGTGGGCAAACCACTGAACCTCAGTGGCACAACGATCGATGGGCAAAAAATTTCACTTCAACAATTTAAGGGGAAGCCTGTCTTGGTTCATTATTGGGCAACGTGGTGTGAGCCATGCAAAGTTGATATCGCCCGCATTCGTGAACTTCAGGAAAAGTATCAGCGAGACATTGTGGTTGTGGGTATTGCTCTCGATGAAGACAAGTCAGTACTGCAGCAGTTTCTCGCAAAGAAGCCATTGAATTGGCCACAGCTGTTTGAGCCCGGAGGACTCGACGGCCGTTTAGCTGAGGATCTTGGTGTGCTTACACTTCCAACAATGCTTCTTATTGATAAAGAGGGTATCGTCGTCGAAAGGAACATTCTGGTGACAGACCTCGAGAATAAGCTCAAAGAAGTTGTTGCAAATTAGTTCAAACGAAGGTCTTAATGAGCATGACTTGCTATGGTACTGAGTAGCCAAGATAGGTAGGGTCTCACGAAGGTTTTGAATTATTTTTATGAGGTCTCGACATGCCCCTATGTTTTGCGGTAACGGCTGCGAATCCCCTGTTCTGTCTCGTTGGCCTGCTACAGCTGGTTGGTCTTCTTGTAGCTGGTGCAACTCGTTTTACCCAAGGCACACCGTACGAGCGGACTGGACAGTGGACATGCCTTGCGGCCCTTGGGCTCATGGGCACGGTATGCGGCATTTCATTACAGCTCGGACCGGGGATAGCAACAACGAGCGCCGTAACGCTCACACTGATGACAATGATTGTTATCATCGAACTCCCAAAACGTCAGTATGACTAAGTGACTGCCCTTGCCGTTCCTCGCTGCTTTCTATCCCTTGCCTAGTCTCTGCGAACCTGAAGTGTTTTTTCCCTAGAATCGGAAAAAAGCTCCTTTCTGGTGTCATCCGCTGCCGAAACAACCTTCATGGAAGTGTTGTCGGATAGCTTCAAAGTGCTGCGGCTGTACCGACTTTAATTTGCAAGGAGGCTTCATAATGTCGATCAGAAAATTCACCTGTCTAGTCGTGGCAGTCTTTGTCACCAGCTTTTCAGGGCTTGTTCATGCCGAAGATATCGCTAAAAACGTTGCGGTCCGTCTTCGCGATTCGGGCGCACTCGATGGATATCGAGTCAAAGTTCGTGCCAAGCAGGGAACTATTTGGCTCGAGGGTGAGGTGTCAGACGCTAAGAATATTGCGGCAGCGGTTGGTTTGGCTGAGTCAACAACCGGTGTTGAGCGGGTTGTGAACAGGCTCGTTGTGGCTTCACGGTCGTCTGGCAGTCAGTCAAATTTGGCGTTACCGCAGCGTGCCTGGAATGATGCCGGTGTACGGCAGCCTCGCCAGAAGTCTGAACCTGCCCGTGAGTTACAAAATGCAGAGTATCCTCCTCGTTCGGCAAGGCAGGTCGCCTGGGCGGACGGTGATGCGGCTCAGCCAGTTGGGCCTGCTGTGAGAGTGCCAGCTCGGATGGCAGAAACGCCTCGTCCGATTCGGATGTCGTCCTCTGCCCCGATCCAGCCTGTGGGCATGCGTTCAATGTCTCGTCAAGAAATGATTGGTGGGGAGCAGGTCGTTCCAGGTTCAATGCAGTTTTATGAAGGTTCGGCTCAGGTGCCTGCTCAGGTGCCTGCTCAGGCGGGTGGGCAACCCCCTGCCACGCCAATGCCAGGGATGGCGGCCGGTGTGCCGCGACCCATGGGAGCTGTCGGTGTAGGAGCACCCCCAATTCCG
>PKCL01000443.1 GCA_002862165.1 Planctomycetaceae bacterium | reverse complement strand
CGTATTGAAGCGACCGTCCCTCCGGCCGCTCAAGGGTTTATTGTCAAGGCAGCGAACACTGACATCATTGACCTTGGGACACGATTCGCACTCGACATGAGTCAAGGGAAAGCGCAAGTCGCTGTCATTGATGGTGAAGTAATTCTGAGAGGTGAACAATTCGATGACGATCACCTACAAGCTGGCGAACAGGCTTTACTTGATCCCGCCACCACAAACACGGATTTCCTCCCCAGCATTCCTCGCCTTAATGTCATTCTTAGGCAATCTGATGACAACGAAAAAAAGCAGTACGCTGCGTATCAGAGCTTTATAAGAGAGCTTGCCTCTGACACTCGCATGATTGCATTATTTCCAGCAGAGCCAACACTCAAACGGCGACGCTTGCCAAACATCGCCCTGACCGAGTACGCCAGCCCTGGGCGACTCATCGGTCCGGCAGAAACAGTTCCTGGACGTTTTGGAAATGAATCTGTCGGCGTTCTCCTCAGCCGTCCGGGTAGCCGCATCCGTACAAAAATTAAAGGCACCTTTTCGGCATATACATTTTCCTGCTGGGTGAAGATAAATAGCTTAGAGCACGAATACAACGCCCTCTTTCTTTCCGATGGTTATGAAAACGGTGAACCACATTGGCAGATTCGACATGACGGAAAACTGATGTTTTCTGTCATGGTCGATGACTCACAGGAAGTCTTCTATTCAACGGGGCCGACATCACCACCTATCCAAGACAAAGGATTCCACCACGTCTACTTCTCGAAGCCATTCTGGTCACCGTCTATGACGGGCCAATGGGTTCATTTGGCAGCTGTCTACGACCCCACAGCACAAATAGTATCGCAATATGTCAATGGTGAAGCCATCTGCCAGGAAACAATTCAAGATGAGTTCGTTATTCATGATCTCCACATTGGTAATGCTGAAATTGGTAATTGGGGGCAGCCATTTCGGAAAACACCTGACTTTGCAGTCCGTAATCTTGATGGCATTATTGATGAAATGATTATCTTGAATGCCGCAGTGTCACCAGATGAAATTCGAGACATCTACATAGCAGGAAGCGTTCACTAGGAAGACATGGGGAATCGCATGCATCGCTATCTATCAACTCATTTATGGCTTCTTTTTGTTTGTGTCGCTATTGTCGTCACGACTGGAACTCTGTGCATCGCTGCAGCAACACAAAACGATGAACCGGATAGACAAAATGTAGTCTTCATTATTTGTGATGATTTAAACGACTACATTGAAGGGTTTCGTGGACACCCACAAACAGTCACGCCGAACATGGCGAGGCTCGCTGCATCTGGTGTGCGATTTACCCAGGCACATTGCAATATTCCAATCTGCGGTCCGTCTCGAGCTTGCCTTTTCTCTGGAATCTATCCACACAACTCAGGCTGTTACGGATTTACGAAATGGGACACGTATGAGGTTCTCAAAAACTCTCGAACGCTGATGGACTATTTTCGACTGAACAACTACTACACTGTGGGAACTGGAAAACTTCTTCATCACATGGTTCGCGAAGAATGGAAAAATTTTGGCAACCGTGCTGACTACGGACCGTTCGCGTACGATGGCAAAGACAATCAGCCGCATCCTGATACACCGGCTCCGTATAGTGAGATCGGTCCAGTCGATGGGTCTTTTGGGCCACTCGTGAGCCTTGAAGGAAGAACAACAGAAGACGGCAAGCCGCTTATGTGGCGGACAGGCGGGTGGCAGAAAGTCGATGAACTCAAAATGTACCCCTCGGGTGAAAACGACCCGACACCAGATGAAAAAAATGGAGATTGGGCCGTCGAACAACTTCAGGCACTCGCTGCAACAAAGGCAAAGAATCGCAAGCCGTTCTTCATGGGTGTCGGGTTCATTCGGCCTCATACGCCGCTTATTGTTCCGCAGAAGTTTTTTGACATGTTTCCTGTGGAGGAAATCTCATTGCCTGAAATTCTTGACGGTGATATTGAAGACACTTTTGCGCAGACAATACGAGGCTTACCAGAAGGCAAAGAGCCCAACTCTGAGCGAACCGAAGACATGGGCAGCAAGCTCTTCCGCAAACTTGTTGAATCGTATGACTCACGTGATGAAGCACTTCGGCATTTCATACAAGCCTACCTCGCCAGCATTGCCTCTGTTGATGAGCAAGTTGGTCGTATTCTTGATGTCATCGACAATACAGAACTGAAAGCCAACACAATTATCGTGCTCACGAGTGACCATGGCTGGGGAATGGGTGAGAAAGACTATCTCTACAAAAATTCGCTGTGGCAGGAGAGCACACGAATCCCGTTAATTGTGAGAGTACCTGGAATTTCTACGGCTGACACAACGTGCGATCGACCTGTGTCACTCATTGACATTTACCCAACACTGAGTGACCTCTGTGACCTTGCGGGTGATACAATGAAAAATGAAAAAGGGCACCCACTCGATGGTCATAGTTTCAGGCCGCTCTTAGAGGACCCGGCCAGTGGAACCTGGACCGGTCCAGACGAAGCGCTCACCGCACTGTACAAGTGGCGGATGAAATACAACCCACATGAAGAAAGCTATTCGCTTCGCAGTAATGCGTGGCGATACATTCGCTACGAGAATGGAAAAGAAGAACTCTATGACACAGCTACTGACCCAAGCGAATGGAAGAATCTAGCTACAGATACTTCCCACGGCGACCACTTGCAACGCCTACGGGAAACACTTGCATCTCGACTTCCAGAAAAAGGTATTGTGCCCCCTCAGCCTCAATGGAAAGCTCCTGAGAAATCCGCACCAAAAAGTAACGACCACTGGAAGAATCTCTATTTCAAAAAGAATCCTGATGCTGACACCGACAGCGACGGGGCACTTAGTTGGCCCG
>PKCL01000362.1 GCA_002862165.1 Planctomycetaceae bacterium | reverse complement strand
TAGTAAAAGAAGCAGACGGGGAGGATGATCTGAAGCAATTTACAAAACGAAAAGAGCTGAATAAAAAAGACAGTGAGATTTACAGGAATTGACTGGCCGAAAGAGTGATTGAAAAAACACAATCAGAAGTACGGGAGCAATTTACGACCATTGAGTATGGTCTGGAAATTGTTTCCAAAAACAAAGGAACGAGCCAAGAGAATTAACTTCTAAGAACATAGCCGAATCTCTCAATGCGACATTCCTAGAAGATTATTAAGAACATGCCAGTGGAGGGTTCTCCATTCGGTTTGAACCAACTTTTCAGAGACGATTTGTCTTGCACGCTAAGTCAGTCCAGAGGCAGTGGTGACCCACCGATTATGCCGCTACCCGCCTTGGTTCAGCATCGGCTACGTTCTGGTTAGGGTCAGTTGGAGTGTCACGGCCAATGAACGCGAATAGGACCCCGATGATCAACGGCGCGACAGCTTGACTCGGATACCAGAAGTCACTTTCCCAAAAACGCGGACTCGCGGCGAAACAAACCATAAACTTCCCCGTTCCTGGTTCGGTCCGAGGCAATGTGCAGGACACAGAAAAACAACTTGCCAGCAGAGCGATTATTCCACACGCAGCCAACGCCCAGAGCCGACGTCTGCCCGATCGATTGACCATCCAGCATAGTAGCAAAGCTGCACCGATCGCTGGCACAAAAACAATTGTTTGACTGGCCCATAATACAGTTTGCATCAATACCGGGCTTGTTTCGACAGTGCGGCCTTCAGCAATGATTAGGAATAAATAAAAGACAAAGCAGTTTACTACAGTAAATGCGAAAAATAAGAATGGTGAGCCAACAATAAAAGCTAACCAAGGGTATCTGCTGTACCAATGAGAATATTTTGTTGAGGTATCTTGAGTACACGTGTGGGTTGGCTTCTCTTCTTGTTCAGGGAATTGGAGTGCGTGTGTGGCATCTTTGCTGTCATTCATATCAGCTTCCTGCATTCTAAAGAGTGGTTTCATTACCCTCACGTGAATCACGTTGTTAACAAAAATTCCCGCGGTACAACAACGTCATTTACGACATTGATTGGTTCAGATGTACAAAAAGATGTTTGGTTGATGCGTATATGAGTGGTGACACATCTTGAATAGGTGCATGTGAACGTCCATTCATTTTCTGCTGGAAAGGGGATGGTTTCTGCCCCAGTTGTCCATATAGCTAGGGAGAAAATAAGATTTTTAATAAGATTTTTTCTGATGACACATTAAAGAATAGTCAACTTTTGAAATATTGATTTGTGTTGGGGGCAGGCGGATCCATGATGGATAGGCAAAAAAAATGGCGTGATGGTTTTACGCTCATTGAGCTTCTTGTTGTCATTGCGATTATCGGTGTACTTGTAGCCCTTCTCTTGCCGGCTGTTCAATCAGCACGTTCCGCTGCTCGTCGAATGGTTTGTACCAATAATCTCAAGCAGATTGGTCTTGCTGCTCATGGTCTCTTGGATGCAAATAGAGTTCTTCCACCGCTGTGTGTGAATGCGACTACTGTAGGAAACCATAAAAAGTCTCCGGTTCAGATATCCGGACCATACAAGGGATACATAGGTGCGACTGTATTTTATTTTCTATTGCCATTCCTTGAGGAAGCACCACTGTTTGAACAATCAAATAAAGATGTTTCAACCGTTGTGAACGGGAAAGCAGTTTACGCAACATCAATTGATGGATTTTTATGTCCAAGCCGTCCAAATGCAGAGACCATTGCTGCCACAACAAATGGTGGTGCGAACAAATGGGCAATTGGTAATTATGCTGGCAACTTTTTCGTATTTGGTGACAGGAATGCACTGTCTACGGAGGGGAAAACTCGTCTCGCAATGCTACCTGACGGACTTTCACAAACCTGTATGTTTACGGAGCGTTATGGCACCTGCGGCAACAGTGGACAACCAAATGACTCAAGTACATGGGGTAACTTATGGGCTGATTCAAACCCACGTTGGCGACCAAACTTCTGCATGAATGGTGAAGAGCCTGATGCAGCAAATATTGCATCAGGTTGTGATATGTTTCAATCTCAGCCCGATTGGATAAAAAATTGTGACCATGGACGCGCTCAATCTATTCATAGTGGTGGCATTCTAGTGACATTGTGTGATGGTAGTGTCAAATCCATATCACCTGTTATTGACACAGCAGCATGGAAAAATCTGTGTGATCCCATGGACGGTAATGTCATATCAGGGTTGTAGAGTGTGAGGTTCGAGAAGAATAAAACAACATTCGAATTATATTTGCAGAGAATTCAAATTTTGAAGTCTGGTGGTGACCGATTAGCATCGAAAATTTGACGTTGTCATTCAACAATCGAGCACCTCAACACTTCTGCGGCTTACAAGGACAAGGCGTAGTGTTCGTTATTTTCAGGAGCCCTATCACGTGAAAGTTGTGGACGGCTTATGCACAATCGTTGCAGTGGCCCCGCAGAACGATCTCTGTGACATGTTCAAATAGTGGACTTGTGGATGTACTCTTTTGCTTTAATTCAACATCCTCCATACATGACACAGAACCACAATCGATGCATATAAAATGTGGGTGTGAATCATGTTCATGAGCAGATTCTTTAATAACTTCGAATCGCCAAACATTGTCACCAAGTGCTGATCGACGTAGTACTTTTCTGGCCACTAAGTCAGTCAAATTACGAAAAACAGTGGCTTTATCAATCTCAAGATTTTGTAGTTCATCTGAAACCTCTGCGTGAGTGAGTGGAGATTCAGAACCATGAAGTACTCTCAGCGTTGCGATCCTCGCGGGCGTGGCTCTTAGTCCTGCGGACCGAATCTTTTCTCGGGCCCATTCTTGACTGTTCACTT
>PKCL01000270.1 GCA_002862165.1 Planctomycetaceae bacterium | reverse complement strand
CGTAAAGAAGCACTTGCCCTTTGCCTTGAGCTCGATCAGACAGAGTTGCTAACCCCTCTGCAAGAAGTTGAAGAGCTGCCGCACGTGTAGTGGATTCATTGCTTTGGCCCTGCATGGAACCAATAATTACCGGAGCATTATATTCGGCCGCGGTATCAATTAGTGCTGAAATGAATTCTATGGCCCTTGCTCGTTTCTCGTGGTCTCCATCGGTGAGAGATAGTCCTTGCTTCAACCATCCCGCTCCGGTGCCAACTGCCGCTACATTAAGAGAGTTTTTTTGAAGAAGTGACGAGAGTTTACCGGTCGGGAATTCTTCAGCACTGCTGGGGAATATTTCTACAGCGTCAAAGCCTGCCTCAGCCGCAGTTTGACAACCGGCTTCGATTCCGTCGTGAAATACGAATGGTCCTCGTTGGGCCTCTGGTACAAGACAAATCGTGATAGCTGATTTCATGATATTCCCTCTCTCAATAACAATGTTCTTGCGCCAAAAGTACTACTTGCCGAAAACACTACTTAGCGAATAGGGGCTCGAGATGCCTTTCGTAGAGGTTGGTGGTAACCTGGTCTGCAACGATCTCACGATGCTCTTTTAGCAGGTTTGTATATCGAGAGCCTTCAGCAGCAGCTACCTTGAAGGCAATGTGCAGGAGTTGCCGAACGTGGGGGTTGAACCGGCTATCAGTCTGAATATGGCGAATAGTTGCAGCAGTATCGGAACCAGATAGCGCTTCAAAGTTGTCCACCGAGAGCAATTTGTTGGGATTGATATCAATCACCGTTGCATATGGCTCGCAGAGTTCTTCACGATTATTCATCGCATATCGATATACGTCACGAACCAGTCGAAGCCCATCACCCTCCGCTTCAGCCAGTCCAATGAGTTCTTCAAGCCACGTCGTGCCAGCCGTTTTAAGATGAACACCGGCACCAGTCGCGTTTAGTACCCGCCGGATAATAGGATACAGAGAGAATTTATCACTCCCGGAATGAACAGAAAGTTTGAGTGTCTCTGGGAGTCCATACTGCTTCACTGCGAAGGCACATACCGCAACGTCATCTGAGAATTCTTGCTCGAATTGTGCAAGATCGCCCACGTAGTCGACCCCCTTATTGAATCGCCCTGTAAACTTCGGCGCAACCGTTTGCACAGGAATCTTGGCGTCGGCTAATAGTGCCAGTATGACGAGTAACTCAGGCGGGGTTTGTGGCTCATCAGTTTCATCCATACTCACTTCAATCACAACATCATCGCCACGAGATTGAGCGATATGGTTGTAGATTACAGACGCGTCCCTGCAGGCTTTGTAATATTTCCGAACGATACGAGCCGTCCCATCTTCAGAGAGACGAATAACCTTAGTAATGCCCGGTATGGAGACGGGCTTACAAAGTTCTGGGTGAGCGGTAACAAAGGTATGTATATCGGATTCATCTGCTGCTTCACCAATCGAATCCGCAACATCAATAGTGAAAAAATCACTCGAACTAAGATACCCGTCTACGGTATCAAGTCGAATGTGATCAGCGTCAACATACCAATGTCCTTTCCAGCCTGACTCAGCGATGGCTACTGCTGCCGCCGCGCGAACATCTTCTGGTTTGCTGCCAATAAAACCATGCTCCCGATGTGATTTATTCCAGACAGGTGAAACGTCGACACCCTCTTCGGCTAGTTGTTGAAAAGCAGCGAGTTGGGCTTTGGCTTCATGCCCGAAGCGGTCACCGACGCCAAAAGAAAAACGGGGCAAGGTTCGCATGGTAGTCCGTGGGGGTTGAGGGCGCATCTAGTTTTAAGACGAAAATATCTTAATTTACAGTCGAAATCTGTGGGATAGTGATTCTTGACTGTCTAATAGCTATTCTTGACCTCATGCCAACACGCAAAAAGTTGAACAATAAAGCTAAAAAGCTTCCCTCTTTCGTCTCACGGCAGGTGATAACGTCAAAGCGTTATTTTGTTGACCTCCTGCCGGACCAGACGCGTGCACTTTCAGTCGCGTGTGGTGGTTATGAACAAGTTCGCAAAGACTATGTCATCAGTCGGACTGACTTTCCATATTTTTGTATTGAATATGTTTGTGCTGGGAGTGGACGGGTCTGGCTGGGTGAGGGTGCTACGAACGCCCGTATGGAAGATGCGTTGCCGCTGCACAAGGGGACACTCTTTGCTTATGGCCCTGGTGTTCCTCATCGCATAGAAACCAACAGCAGCCAAACGTTACGGAAATACTATGTTGACTTCGTCGGTCGCCAGGCAGGATCACGGCTTCGGAGAATGGGGCTTGTAACTGGGTCAGTCTTACGAGTCAGTCATCCAGATGAGATTAGTGAAGTCTTCGATCTTATGTTGCGGTGTGGGTCTCCCGCTTCCGTCCACAGTAAAACACTGTGCACTCAACTGCTCGGCGTGCTGTTGGCGAAAGTGAGCCAAAGGGTGCTGCCGGAAGAGGCAGTTGATGATCGTGCGTTTCGAACCTATGAACGATTTCGTACCTTGCTCATCGAACGTTGTGTTGATTGGCAGTCGGTTGAGTCGGTGTGTGTCGCGGCAGCAATCTCACCGGAATATGCGTGTCGTCTTTTTGCAAGATACGGAGAAGATAGCCCCTATCGTTTATTGACCCGACAGCGCATGAGTCTGGCTGCTGAATGGCTTGCTCACGAACAGATATTAGTTCGGGACGCTGCACTACGCCTTGGCTATCAAGACCAGTACCAATTTTCTCGCACGTTTAAACGTGTTTTCGGTCTCGCACCAGGATTTTTTCGGCAGGGACACAATATTGGGACCGTTTCAACAGAATAAACTTATTGAGACGATTCCTGTCCGATCGCATCTCGTAGGTAATTCGAGGGTTCGAAGTCTTGGATGACGATTTCCG
>PKCL01000344.1 GCA_002862165.1 Planctomycetaceae bacterium | reverse complement strand
ATGGCAGCAAGGATAGCAATAACTTGCCATGACTGGAGAAGTAATGTTTCGGCGACTGGTCCAGAATTTTGCGGACTGCCAAGTGGAGGTATGGCTATCGCAATCAATCGAGAGATCATGACGACACCCGCTATTTTTGGTAACGTCGAAAGTAATGCGGTATTGCTTGTACTTGTTCCTTCATACACATCTGGAGCGTAGAAGTGCATTGGGACGGCCGCCATCCGAAAAGCTGCCCCAGCGAATGCCATACCCAGTGTTACTGGTAGAAGTACTGCAGCCATACTGATTGTAATCGTGCCAACAGTAATAGAACCATCAGCTATTGGCGCAACCGTGCAGCCTAGTGACTGCAGTTGGTTACCAATGGCTGGCAACGATGTCGATCCACCGAGTCCATAAAGACAGACTACAGAGTACAAAAAGAGTGCAGAGGCAACGAGTGATAGAAAAAAATATTTTAGGCTGGCTTCTTGACCAGCAGCATCTGTTCTTTTGAGTGCTAACAAGATGTAAGTCGGGATTGAAACAAGTTCAAGGCCGATAAAAAGAAGGACCATGTCGTTTGCAAGTCCAACAAGAGAAAGGCCGGCTAAAAGAATTAAAAAAGTTCCGGCTTCTTCACCTGTGACACGTCGTCTTTCTTCTGCATCATTATCTTGAACTGCTGCCTTCCAGTAGTCTCCAGACTGTACAAGGGCGAGCATAAGGCCAGCCGTGTATGTTAGAAGACGTATATAGAAAGAGAATCCATCAATTGTTATCGGTCCTGACGAAATGGTAGCACCGCTCTCAGGCTGACTGCCTGAGAGTGAAATGGCGATACCAAGACCAGTGACCGCAATAAGCCAGCCTGCTTGGAAACCACTAAAGGCAGCAGCAAGATAAGCAATGAGTGCTGCTAAGAATAATGTTATTTCAGGCGACAGTAGCAGGAAAGTTTCAAACGACGTTGTCATTATTGCTTCACGGGACTCTGTTTTTGAGAAGTTAAAAAGATTTCGGGTAAATCTATTTGAGAATTAAGCTTATTGTTTTTTGTAATCATTTCCGTACCAAAAGAACGTTTTGTTGGCTGCATATTTCTGTTGAAAGCATTACTTGATGCGTATGTCATTACACGAATGGACTGAGAAGGTGGAGCAAGGAATATTGCGGGTGTAATTCCAATCCAGAGAATGAATATTGCAAGTGGTGAAATCGCTGCTACTTCGTGCCACCGTAAGTCGAGAGAGTTCTGTGCTCCGTTGATTGAATACGATGGTGGTAGTCTGGAATTCCCAAAAAAGACGCGTTCTACAGCCCAGAGCATGTACCATGCGCCTAGCACGATACCAACCACACCCATCAGGGAAAAAATTAAATAGCTTTGCTGGAAGTCCGGGGAGACGCCTGTCCAGGCTCTTTGAAAAGAGCCGGTAAGTATTAAAAATTCTCCAACGAAACCGTTTAGTCCGGGAAGGCCAATACTCGAGAAAGTGAACAGCATAAACAGCGTTGTAAGCCAAGGTGCTTTTTTTGCAATACCACCAAGGCTCTGAATCGAGCGCGTATGAAAACGTTCATAGAGCATCCCGACCATCGCGAAGAGTCCTGCAGAAGATAGTCCATGATTGATAAGTTGGAGATTGGCTCCTTCAATTGCAACTGGTTCAAGGGCAAAGAGACCCATGACAACGTAGCCCATATGGCTGACCGATGAGTACGCTATGAGTCGCTTTAAATCCTGTTGAACAAGAGCAACAAGTGCCCCATAAATAATGCCAAAGGCTCCGATGGCAAAGAGCCACGGTGCAGCAACAGCTGTGGCTTCAGGAAGCATCGGCATGGAAAACCGAAGGAATCCATAAATACCAATTTTGAGCAAGACACCTGCCAGGTCAACACTTCCGCCAGTCGGAGCCTCGACATGAGCAAGTGGGAGCCATGTATGAAATGGAAATATAGGAACTTTTATCGCAAATCCAATGAGTAACGCAAGAAATACAAGCCACTGCAAATAGCCACCATCAGCATCCATGGGTAGCGGATGTGCGCTTAGGCCAGTAGTAAGCATGTCGATATCAAATGTTATGCTGCCTGTATGAGTCGCATTCCATAAAACAATGGTCATCAGGCCAAGAAAAGCTACAACACTTCCGGCAAGGGTATAAATGAAAAATGTTAGAGCAGCTTTTCGTCGCTCATCATGTCCCCAAATACCGATCAGAAAAAATAGTGGCACGAGCGTGAACTCGAAGAAGACATAAAATAAAATAATGTCACGGGCAACGAAAACCCCGAGCATTGCGGCTTCCAGCAGCAATAGAAGCATGTAAAAGCCCGCTGCTCGCTCAGTCACCGCTTCCCAACTCACAAAAATTGCAGTGAGGGAAAGAAGTGCGGATAATCCGAAAAGCCACAGCGACAGGCCATCGAGGCCAATCGATAGGTGAATGTTAAACATGCCACCTGTAAGCCAAGGGAGAGATGCCATCGCAAAAACCTGATTGCTTAAGGCTTCGTCGCTCATAAGATATCGTAGGATGAGCAAGCCCGTGGCGACAAGTGTTAAAACTGCTGTGGTCGCAGCACTTGTGCGTACTGCCTGAAGACCACGGCTTGAGACAAGCCAGACAATGCCAGCACCTACCAAAGGCATGAGGAGAACCAACAGTAGGTGTGTTGATGGGGAAAGTAAATTCATAAAAGTATCAAAAGCAAAAGAAGAAACTTTGAATCTCTGTTGAATGAGATAGGAATCATAGTCGCCACGCTAAGAAAACAATAATTGCGAGGACACCAATAACGCTGGCAAGAGCATAGCGTTGAAGTAGTCCTGACTGGAGACGACGAACAACACCACCGAGCGTCAACGGCAGATGAGCGATAAGTCGTACAGAACGTTCG
>PKCL01000413.1 GCA_002862165.1 Planctomycetaceae bacterium | reverse complement strand
CAGCAGTGGATTGAAATGGACTTTCAAGGGAAAGGCCATCATTGGTATTTAAGCCAGTTGCCTTATTGATAAAAAATGTTCTTGCGTGAGCAACATAGGGTTGCGCTCGAGCATGAACGACACGACTCGGTGAGTTAGAATTCGATGCAAAAATTCGTATCGCAGGGAGGTTGTGCAGTGCATTGACTGCACCGGCACCGGTTGATGTAAGTTTTATGACACGTTGCTGGAAATCAATTTCATAGTATGGATTACCATTGGTATCAGAGGGAGAGTTTCCACCTGGCGTAGCCCAATACAAATCGGATCCATCTTCTTCAGGATCGGCAAGCACGAAACTGGCTGCCGTGTCACCTTGATTGACAGGTGCAAGAAGTGGATTGAGGTTGCGTCCAAGAATAGAGAGTGTAGGAAGTTGGTTCTCGGGCTCGATGGTGACCGTAATACTTGCAGGGATCGATGCAGAGCTGCCGTTTGTGAACGCATAGGTAAAGGTTTCGTTTACGGGCGAGGCAACGTCACTTCCTCCGTGCTCATAGTATGCTCGACCAGTCTGACGAACATATAGAGTGCCTTCGGACCCTGGAACCTGTTTATACCCAAAGACATGCGAAAACGTCGGGTGGTTTGCGTCTGAAAGCTGCGACCATTCAATATCATTGAGTGACGCAATGACAGAAGTTCTAGATAAATCAACAAGATCATCATTTTGTAGAAGCATGAGCGGTGACAGGAGTGTGTCTGCACCCTCTTTGACGGTCACCGAATCATCCGTTGCTTGTGCTGTCCGCTTGATATAGGAGTAGCTCACAAATGGTCGTGTCTGCACAGACGATTCACTACTGTAGACATAGTGTCGCTGCGATCCATTTTGAGCTGTGGTGGTTGCGGCAGAGGGGTCTGCCTGGTTCGCTGCAAGTAAAAGAAATGCAAGATCTCGGTTTAATGCTCCTGAGGCCGAGATATCATACGTGACTCGTTTCCCGTCTTCGGTTGTGATGCTTTGAGAAGCTAGTGCATTGGTGACTGTAGCATCAGTATCTGCATTTATTGGTGGTGAAGAAGAGGTATAAGATCGATTCTCATACGTTAACGAGTCCTCGTTCCATGAAGTATCTGCGAGGACTAAAAGTTGAATGACTCCAGGCTCATTACTAGAGCCAGAACCTTGATACATCGTGAAGGAAGCATCGATAAGCGAATCTGAAGGCTCTAGGTTGAGCGATGAGATATGCGTTCGTAAATAAACTGCTGAATGAAAGTTGTCGGTTGCATCCTGTTTTCGTACGAGCATTGACTGAAGATCACGTTGTCGTCCACCATTGACGTAGCCAACATCGAGATCATCTTGGATAGCAAACCGTTGCGTGACAAGTGATGTTCTCTTGTTGTTGTGTAAAACCTCGAGGAGTGGGAGCGCATTTCCCGCATTGACATGGTCAACCGCAGACTGTGTCATTCGTACAGACGTGCCGTCAATTGAGTAATAGGGTGCACCTTGTGAGACTATCGTTTCGGCACTTACGAGTTCAGCAATCGTATGTCCAGTTTCAAACTGATTTCCAGTGGGCTGGAGATAGAATTGGGAAAATGTAGCATCCAGAGCAAGGCGATGCTCGAGTGATTCTGGTACAGAAAGCCGTCTTGAAATGTGTCCCATGTGTTCACCGAGGGAAATTCAAATGCATTACCAAAGTACCGAAACTGTTCGCTGCCCCAAGCAATAGCTTTCCAAAGTATACAGGTTTTGGACAGAAGATATATGCGTTTGGTACATGGCGATGGTCGTTTTCCTGCTTTACGCCATGTTTCAGGAACTGGTTTGTAGAGCGTTCAAAGATTATTTCAACCACCCTGGTCTCACCAAAAACGTATCGACATCAGTACTCACAAGAGAAGCAATAGACCACTGGTATTTCATTGATTTTCAGAAGTCTGAAAGCCACGCATAGGAAATTTTTACATCACCAAAAACTGTCGAACCATTTCCATAGAGGGTGATGTAGAAAAGCAACTACAGAGAAAATAATGGTCTCAGAAAATACGAATCTTTTTTTTGTTATTTTTTTGAACGCGCATATGATGGCGAGAACAATCGCAGTAAATAGCAAGATTGTTATAGTAGCTTGCCACCCCAACACAATTCCAACAAGAGTGCCCGCCAGTGGGAATGCACGATAAGACAGCGTGTCCAGCTTTCTTTGATTGGATAAGTACTGGATGCTGTTTGTAAACAACCAACCAATGAGTCCCCCTACGAAGCAGGTAATAATCGGAATCACTGCTGGTGGTAGAGCGTTACTAAAATCTATGCGTAGGTGAGTATAAAATTTGACAGGCTGAAGAATTGGAATTGCAACTGATAATCCTGAAAAGATACAAAGCATGATTCCCGAAAGCCATTTTGGACAGCGGAGTCGATCGAGGTCCATCAGTGACAGCATCAGCAGGCAACTGAATAATGCAGAGTGGTAAAGATAGATTCCTATGACGGGCCATTTTGTATAGAGAATGATCCACAGAATGCCAGCGTAGAAATAGTGCTTGAATCCTGGGACATTGGTCGCGCCTGTCACTAATTCAAAAAGAAAGAGAGATCCGAATATAGTTGCTCCAAGGAGCTCAGTAAGAAAGTAACGGATAGGGATTGCAGATAGGCAATTCCGACAGCGTCCTCCAAGATTCAGATAACTGAAGATGGGTAAGTTATCAATCCGGCGAATAATCGTGCCACATGCTGGACACGCTGATGCTCGTGTGGTGACCGATGCCCCAGATGGGATACTCTTTGCGACAACATTGATAAAACTTGCAACACACGCTCCGTAGTATGTGAATATTGTGAACACGAAGAGTTTTGCGATCCTGATTCGAATTAATTCATACGTATC
>PKCL01000195.1 GCA_002862165.1 Planctomycetaceae bacterium | reverse complement strand
GTCAGCAGCGATCTACTATCAACGTCACTCAATGTCCGCTGTGTTGACCTGCCAATAATTTCACCAATGTGCGCATCCAACTTCTCGGCCATAGCAGCATCATAGCTCTCAACATTAAATTCGAAATTAAGCCGCATGCTGCGTTCATCCCAATTACCGCTACCAAAGAGTGTCCACGATGAGTCGACCACCATGAGCTTTGTATGATTGAACGGTGGTGGCGACATCCAAATATTGCAGCCGCGACTGAGCACCTGCCACAGGAGTGCTTCTGAAGCCCAGCCCACGAGTGCGAGGTTGTTTTGTTGAGGAAGCACGATGTCCACTTGGACTCCTCGCAACGCTGCAACGCCTAGTGCTTGGCAAATGGCATCATCGGGAAGAAAATAGGGTGTCATTATTTTTACTGACCGATGAGCGGAGGCAAGGGCTGCAATAAGAATCAGTTTTATCCGTCCGATCTCCCGGTCGTCGGGACCATATCGAATGCCACGGGCAAGACTGGTTCCAGTAAACTCAAGATTAGGCTGCCACGTTAAATTTGGATCACCATCGCGTAGCGCACCTAACGACTCACCAGACGCAAACGCCCAATCTTCTATAAAAACCTCCAACAATTGCGTGACAATGGGGCCGGTAAGAGCAAAGTGCATGTCCTGAACCGGATGGGGAGGATGTTTCGAAAGCCAGCATCCATGACGGATATTGAGACCACCTGTAAATCCATGTTGTCCATCGACGACGAGTATTTTTCGATGGTTTCGCAGGTTGGCATAGGGGAGATAAAATGGGACTGTGGTCGGCATAAACCGTGAAACAGTGACACCTTTTTTCCGCAGAAGGGCAACGCTTGTTGGAAAGCTATACCGAGATCCTATGCCATCAATCAGAACGCGTACCGCAACGCCGCGATCTACTGCACGACAGAGAGCATCGATAAATAGCTTGCCTGTTGGATCGTTATCAAAGATGTACGATATCATTCCAATGCTGTGCTTCGCAGATTCAATAGCCGCCAACATACGAGGATATGCCTCATCACCACCATGCAATGGCTCAATTGTATTTCCATCTAATAATGGGCGTTTGGTCACCTCTTGAACAAGAGTCGTAAGCGAACGCAGGAGTGCATTTGTGGGACCAATGGCGTCCGTGATCCGCTGACTGGACGGCATGGCAGCTTCGACTCGATGAACAACTGCTCTGCGGCCAGCCCAGAGTCGTGTCGCTTTCCGTCGAATTCTGTTTACACCAAAGAGTGCATAGGCTGCCGCACCAAATCCAGGTGAGAGCCAGACCAGACCAACCCAGGCAATGGTACTTCTGGTATCACGCTTCGTCAGGAGTGCATGGAGTGACGCTGCAACGTTTACTGTAATAAGCGTTGTTGCAAGTATATGAGGCCACAATTTTAAGAATAATGGCCATGCCGAATTCACAAGTGTTTCCATTGGCGTTTGACATCCTCGTTCTTTCGTAGTGTCGAGTATACTGTGGTCGAAAGTACCGCACATATAAAAGGTGTCTGTTAAAATGTGTCTGTGGAGAAGTCCTCCTGTTTACAAAGGTTCATTGGCAATGGTTTTAAAGCTTACTGATGGAACATTATTTCAATCAAAAGCGCTGATTGGTGCGAATGTGTGTGAAAGCAGTTCAGGGTCTCGCGTTGAGATACTTGATCCGGCGACGTCACAGGTGCTTGGCACTGTGCCGGAAATGGATAGCACGGATACTCGAGTCGCAATTTCCGAAGCAGCAAAAGCGCTTCCTGCCTGGCGAGACATTCCAGCAGGAGCGCGGGGTGAGTTACTCTTGAAATGGTATCAGTTAGTACTCGATGCATCCGAAGACCTGGCGACTCTTATCACTGCTGAATGCGGGAAACCAAAAGCAGAGAGCCTTGGTGAAGTTGCGTATGCAGCCTCCTTTCTCAAGTGGTATGCGGAAGAAGCAACGCGAGCGTATGGCGACATTATTCCGCCTCATCAGCCAGACAAGCGTTTACTCGTCATAAAACAACCAGTTGGAGTCGCCGCGGCAATTACGCCATGGAATTTTCCTGCTGCAATGATACTCCGCAAGGTGGCTGCTGCATTTGCCGCAGGCTGCACCATGGTGGTTAAGCCAGCACCGCAGACTCCATTTACTGCGTTAGCGCTGGGTGTGCTTGCCGGTCGAGCAGGAATTCCTGCGGGTGTGCTCAACATCGTCACTGGAAGTATTAATTCATCGCTTGAAATTGGAACCACGATCTGTAAGAGCCCAACCGTGCGGGCTCTTTCTTTTACTGGTTCTACAAAAGCTGGAATAAGTCTTGCCGAACAAGCAGCATCCACCGTCAAAAAAGTTTCACTTGAACTTGGAGGCAATGCGTCATTTATTGTTTTTGATGATGCTGATATTGAAGAAGCCGTTAAGGGAGCACTAGCCGCTAAGTTTCGAAATAGCGGGCAAACCTGTGTCTGTGCTAACCGGTTCTTTGTACAAGATAAAATACATGACAGATTCGTGGAGAAATTAACAGCAGCTGTAAAGGTTTTACAAGTTGGACCGGGCGATGTAGCTGATGTTTCCGTTGGTCCGCTTATAGACGCCCGTGCATACAAGAAAGTGAAAGGACTTGTTGATGATGCCATTCACTGTGGTGCAAAGATTGAAGCAGAAGGAGATATAGGTGCCATGATTGGGAACTTTTTTCCACCGACAGTACTCACTGCTGTAAACTCGAAAATGCGACTTGCACATGAAGAAATTTTTGGCCCGGTCGCACCAATCTTCAAATTTGAAAATGAAGCCGATGTTATACGATTAGCGAACGATACAGAATTTGGCCTGGCATCATATTTTTATAGTAAGGATATCAACAGATGCTTTCGTGTTGCCGAAGCAATCGA
>PKCL01000490.1 GCA_002862165.1 Planctomycetaceae bacterium | reverse complement strand
CGTTTGTAATTTTTTTCAGATTGGTAGTAACGGTTCGTGATTTTATTGGGTCTCTTTCGTCGCGAAACAAAAGTTCCATGAGGTCAAGAACTGAGAGGACACCAACAACGCGGTTGTCTGGATTGACTACAGGAATTGCTCGAAGATCCCATTCCTGCATGCGGCGATATGCCTCAAAGAATGCGTCACCAAACGAAGCGGTAATGGTCTCTTTACGGCAGATGTCCTCAACTTCGGGACGCACATCCATGATGATTTTGGGGGCAGCAACGTCAGCTATTCTGAGGACATACTCGGTGCGTTTGTTCGGAGCTCCACAACAGGCGGCGAGTGCATCTGGTTGCCCTGTCTGCCGAAGGAGGTCGGCGTATGCTATTGCCGAACAGATTGCGTCGGTGTCAGGGTTTCGGTGTCCGAAGACAAAAAGGCTCATGAAGGAATTTTAGGTTGATGGTAATGAGGATCGAAACCGGTAATCCACAGGGTGCGGATGTTTTCATGTCGAATTTTCAGTCAGCCAATAACTGGTGGCTTGGGACCTTCGTCAGGATTTATGGACGCAATAAGTGCTTTATTCCAGTGATACCCTTTTGTTTTTCTTCAGGTAAGTACTTTGGAAAGGTGAGAGTTCGTTTAAATAAGCAGGGATATCAAGTTTACCATGTACTTTTTCAAGGTTAATTAGGTTGCATTGATTATCATTGATTTCGAATTCACCAAAAGCCAGAGTCCCAGAATGTGTTAGCAAAGTTGATAGGACTTGGTCAGGCAGTTGCCCAATATTGAGAAACATAAAGTCACACGTACAATGAGAAATGTAAAATGCCATATCAAGGTCCATAGCAATTCGCTTTTGAAATACAATTTGAAGAGGCTTGTCATATTTCGAAATAAAAGTTGCATCATTCTTCGAGAATGTTGTTTGATTTTTCAGCCTTATTACACGGGATGGGATCAGGGAGTCATTCAGTAATAAAACTTTGTTTTGCAGTTCGGTCGTCGTGTCAATTTTTATATTGGTTGCGTTTAGTTCTCGAACTTTTTCCATAACATCGGTTGAGACAGACTCTGGATTTTTCACAGTAAAGCGAGCAACGCCTTGTGCGAGTAGGTGAACGTTTTTCGGGGTGAGCGAGGATCCGGAATCAAGCACAATATGAATAGGAAGCGTAGAAAGTTCCTTCGCCTTGGCTTCAGAAAGTTTCTTGAGGGAGAAAAGCCGTAATGTCACGTTCTTACGGTTTTTTAAGTGTCGCAGTCCATCAAACGGTAATGACTTGAGACTAAGAAGTGAAAGTTTCGTTGGTTTTTTTGTAAGAAATTCTAGGTTGTCGGGACTTACTTTGTTAACTGTATCTAAGCTTAGAGAGCCCTTGTGTCTACCAAGTGCCTCAGCCAACTCATCATTCACCTCATTTAAGCCATTGAGCTGCAGGTCGTGATCTCCGGTGAGTTCTCGAGCGGATTGCGGAGGAAGGCTAGTAATGCCATTGAGTAATAAGCTGCCTTTTTTTGTTGCGGCTTTAAGATTCCGTGCGAATGTTGGCGTAACTTCTTTAAGAATGTGCGAATAGGACTTGAATTCATTGGTGAAGAATCTTGCCTGTAAAGCAAGTGGGCTGCTTTCATAATCAAGATTGTCAAGCCTAATTCTCCCTGGTGTCTGAGCAAGAATTTCCGCTGCACGTTTGTCGATATGTGTTACACCGTTGAGTATGGTGGGGTATTGACGATCTTTAAGTGCATGAGCAAGTTCGTTGGAAATTTGTTTTATGCCACAAAGAGATAGGCCGGCTCGTAAGTTAAGTATGTAGGCGTGTTGCTTATTTGAAATGGATTGAATGCCATCTAGGAAAAGGAAAGTAAGGTTTGTTTCTATTTTTCTGCAAGTGCCAAAAGGTTCCAGCATCATTACATCAGGGAGGTGTAATTCTCCATGAAATTTGGCAAGTTCAGTAAACAGGCCTGTGCTGAGTGCTGGTTGTAGCCTGACTACAAGTTCTTTTTTAGATTTTTTATTCGTTTCATAAACGATTTGTTTTGCGTAGGCGGGCAGGAGTGACTTAATCCGGTAATCAGCCGCATTTCCGTCAGACTGATTTTTATTGCCTGACTTGATTGGAATTGGTTTTGCGTTGTGCCAACTAAATTGCTTGTGGCAACACGAGCATCGGAATTGTTTACCGAGTAATGGCTCGTTGCATTCTGGGCATTGTATGTATGTTGATCTAGCACAGTTCCCGCAACGGGATTTGAATGATCGAGGCCCGTCATTAAGATTTCCACATATCGCACAATAATGACAAAAAGCCGTTTTCATATGCTGTTTCTAAAAAAGTGCTGGTTCAAAAGAAAACAAAACTGAGACAGCATATTATTTTTGCCAACCGGCTTGAATTCTGATTGATCTGTTATACATCATCGATATAAAATCAAAAATTGTTGAATCCAAAATACGGCAATGTTACAGCAATTGTTGAGTAGTTAAGGTGTCTGCAGGGGAATGATTTTCACCGCGATAACCATAAAAGCGGAAGGTTTGAGGAATTTTCATGTTACGAATTATTGTGCTTACTGTACTTGTGATGCCTACAGCTGTCTTTGGTGACATAAAGCCAAATATTGTGATCGTCATTGCTGATGACCAGGGGTATGGCGATCTCGGTCATACTGGCAACCCAATCATTCAGACTCCACATATTGATGCACTTGCCGGTGAATCAACGAGTCTCACTGATTATCATGTGGCGCCAACATGTTCGCCAACGCGTGCTGCATTGCTGACAGGGCATTGGACCGATCGTACTGGTGTCTGGCATACCATTAACGGTCGATCAATGCTTCGAGAGAACGAGGTGACTCTCGGTCAATTATTGAAAGACAACGGGTACAGTA
>PKCL01000339.1 GCA_002862165.1 Planctomycetaceae bacterium | reverse complement strand
CATCAAACGATTCCTGCTTACGGCGATTCTCACGCTCCACTTGCCGCCGAGATTCAATGGCTTTCTGCATTGCTGCTTCTGCTTCGTCAGCTTGCTTGAGCAAATCTGCAGCTGTAGGTTCTTGATCCGGAACAGACTTTTCATCCTCAGTTTTTTTACCCTCAGACTTTTCGCCATCATCTTTATTTCCTTCACTGGCCTCCTCTCCTGGTTTTTTAACGACCTCGCCAGTTTCTTTGTTATCTTCGGGCAGGGTGGGAAGGACCGCTAGTTCCGGCTGCTCTAACAGATTCTCATTAAATTGCGCCATGACCAGAAGATATCGAGCAGCTGTCCCAACTGACTCTGCTGTCGCATCGTCGCCTTCACCTGAATCGGCTTTACCAGGATCCGTAACAGTCGTACCTGCGCCGAAACGCAACACGTATTCAACGCCATCTTTCATACCAATCACTGTCTCACCCTCGGTTGACAGAATCAGCCCCGAAGGGAGCGGCAGAAAACCCCTCTGCTGCAAAGACGACACTGCTTCAACGTCATTCACAAAACTCTCAGCAGCTTTTAAGTCTGAGCTCAGACCAGCTGGTTTACGCGCGACATCAATAATCTGCAGGTCACCAAGAGCGTTTCTGAGGTCATTCAATTTCGTCGAATCTACCTCCTCATCCTCCTGTAATGCAACGGAGACTGGATCTGATGACTCTTTATCAGGGAAGGTCTCAAACGAAGACAAAACCCATGACGACTCTTTATCATCGTAAGCCAAACTAATTTTTTCATCACGTTGCTGACGAACTTCAAGTCGCCCACCAGATTCAACTGCTGAAAGAGAGTAGTTATCCAGTTCAACTGAACGAACGTCCCATGGCGTCAACTTCAGCAGGTCTTTTTCAATCCAGTCACCAAACCGTGTCGTGAACTTTGAGGTATCGAGCTCTACCCGATACACAGGGTCTTGACCTGCTTTTCGAACAAATCGCAGTCGTCGACTACCGCCACCAACTCCTGATTGCTTATCTTCTTTTCCGATAATGAGTCGTGCCAGCTTACTTCCGGCGGCATCTCGGATCTCAATCAGTTGCCCGATACCAGTCATCCCCGGCTTAATCTTCTCCTGATCTGGCTCAATAACACCATACACCTCGTGATCAGTTGCACGCGAAGTCACTACATCGAGTTTCTTCAGGTCAACGAGTTCTGTCGCAGCCGCTGCAAGCTGATCCTTTGCATCAGCTGCATAATTCTCATGGGACGGCAGCACCCACACCCCACCAGACTTAATCACTTTAAACGGGTAGAGCGTTGCTAATTCGTCATCATAGCGAATGATCTCAAGACTCGCGGCTTTCTCGACGTCGGTTAATGCTGGAAAAAGAACACGTTCAACTGCTGGTGCCACTGTCGCTGGTTTGAAACGCGGCTGTGCCGCCCATCCGAGACCCAAAAGCAAGAGTCCAGCGACAACAAAAACAGCTGTCCTGCGCATTGCAGTATCACTGGCTCCACGCGTTTCCGAGATACTTTCCATGTTCATAGTGTTGTTCTACTCCAATTAAAATCTACCTAAGTCGCGACTTTGCCACGCCCTCACGCTCCTGAGCTCGACGACGGAAAAAAACAAAAAACGCAACCACAAGGGGCGGTATCGGCGGCAGCACAACAGCTAACCATTTTTGCCAGTCCTGCTCTTGCCGGATCGTTGCATCAAGAGAGCGTTCAACCTGCTCAATTTCAATATCTCGCTTCCGCTTAAGCTGCTCAAGTTTCGTATCGAGCCTTCGTTGCGCCAACCGCTGCCGGCTTGCCAACTGTTGCACTGCTTGCATTGCAGCCTGACGATTTGTGTTTCCTGTCGACTCCATATCCTCAATTTTTTTCTCAAACTCTCCGACTTCTTTCTGCATCTCCGAATTTGCATTCTGCTCGGCCTTATCGAACTCAGTAATATATTTCTGCCGTTGAATATCAGCCATTTCGCGTGCATCTGCGACTGTATCCTCGATGCGCTCAAGCGTTCGATGCTTTGGCTTTCTTTTTCGGATTTCAAGAAAACGGTCGTCGTCAGAAAGTGTATCGAGAATATTAAGAACAAATGTGACATTGTCGAAGTTCAAACCAAAGACTTCATCAGGACGATTCCTAAGGCCAAAAATCTGAGGACCCATGAGATCAATATCTGCAACGACAATTGCTCGTATAGACGTCGTTCCCTCACCTGCTGCACCTTTTTCAGCATCAACCACGCCGGAGGCTCCGGGCAATTCACGGTCTACTGCCGCGGCAAGAACCATTGCTTTACTTCCAGGCTTTTCAAAGATTCTTAGCTGACGCATATCTCCACGATTGCCTAACACCTGCTCAACTTCGATCGTGCCTGAGCGTGTTCCAGTAGTCACAAGTGGCGTCCACTCTAAGTTGGCTTTTTCATCTTTCGAAAGGGCCCCTGGAAAAGGAAAAAGGACTTCTTGAAGTCCACCCGTAATAGCATTTTCCTGATTAAAACTCTGAGTCCCACTGCCGGCGTCTGATTCACCCATTTCAGCGTCAATAAAAACGAACTCACTCGGTAACTCAAGTTTTGGATGAGGATTGTAGTCCTGCCATACAACATATGGCGACGAACCCATTTGACCCATGAGCGGCCGGCTAGTACCTGCAGCCAACTGAAGGCCCAATACGTTCCAGAGTTGACTCAGATCCCCTTTTGGCTGATTCTGCTGCTGCTGAAGCATAGCCATTGGACCACCGCCGCCCCCTCGCCTTGGCTGTGACGTTCCTGGAACACCGTTCATTAAAACAGGCAGCGGATCTTCAAAAATTGCAACAGGCTGTCCTGAACGAACCGCAGTTACAAAATTATTCATCTGTTCTGGGCCAAGACTTGATGGCTGTACAACC
>PKCL01000003.1 GCA_002862165.1 Planctomycetaceae bacterium | reverse complement strand
TATCCACATAAGGTGAATCCTGTAATGACAACAATGGCGAGACAAAGCTGAGCCACTGGACCAGCAGCTGATACTATCAGTCGACGTGATGGATTCTTCAGTGCCTGTGCAGGCATACCAGTCGGCACTGCCAGACCACCAAAGTGGTAAAGAACAATACGTGATGATTGACCACAAGCAGCAAATGCCAGGGCATGCCCGAGTTCATGCACGAGAATAGAGCAAAAAACAACAACAACCCACACAGCTAAATAGATTAATAGCATTCGAGTATCGTCACCAGCAAGTGACTGAGATGTACCCCAACCAAAAAGAGCTACCGCTGCCCAAAACCACCCCGTTACTCGAACTGGAATTTGACCAATACGGAAGTGAAAGTCAGCGGGTGTTTCCTGTGGCTCAGAGAGTAGCATGTGCTTATTATGCCGCCTGCTCCGCTTGCTGACCAGAAATAATTGTGCCGTTATTCGATTGAGACAAACCACGTGTTGCAATCTCGAGTATGACTTTCGTGGCTCGTGATGCTGATCCAGGCTGTGCCACTCTACTCGCAAGTTGTTCCAATGCTGCCACTTTCTGTTCGTATAAACTTGAATCTGCAAGCCACTCTTTCACATGGTCAGCAAGTAGGGTGGAGGGATCTGCGACGGTAAGATACTCCGGGTATAGCATTTTGGGATCCGCGCGAGGTGGTTGTCGGGGTGGCCAGAACACTGGCTCAATTGATCCAATCGGCTCAGCCATCGCTAAAAGATTGACAAGCGTAAAAGACTTACAGTGTCTGGCCCAACTCTGAACGACATAGGCAAATCCTGAAAGTGAAAAGACCATTACCGACGGGATTCGTGCAGCGAGTAATTCCAGTGAAACTGAACCACTCACGCAAAGAGCAACCGTCGCCTGAGGAATTATTTCACTTGTTTTACCTGCCTCAACAACCAGTTGTTTTGGATAACATCCTTCCAAGGGACCATTCATTTGCTCCCTAATGTACTTTTCATGCCGCTGGTGAAGTGCAGCAATCACAAACTTTGCCTGTGGAATCTCCTGTTCGATATTCTTCGCCGCAAGCAGAAGACTCTTTAGATTTGCTTCTATTTCCTGCCCACGGGAACCAGGTAACAGCAGTACAAAAGGATTTTCTCCTATCTGCTTTACTCTTTTTTCAGGGGTGTGGCGGACGTCAAAAAAAGGATGGCCAACGTACGTGCTCGATACTCCCTGAGATACAAACCATTCATGTTCAAAAGGTAGTGCTGATAAAACGTGATCAATAAGGCGACGCATTTTGTGAATTCGCCAACTTGCCCATGCCCAAATTTGAGGTGGACAATAAAAAACAACAGGAATGCCGTGTCGTTTCGCACGCCATGCTAACCACCAATGAAATCCAGGAAAGTCGACAAGAACACAAACATCTGGTCGGTCATCAAGAAAGCTTCTCTCTGCTCTACGCGCTAGATCTACAAAACAATGCACTTTCGCTAGTACCCGAAAAAACCACATCACGGCTAGGTGCGTCATGTCAGCAATAAGTTCACAGCCTGCACTCTCCATCTTTGGGCCACCGAGTCCGACACACACAGCCTCAGGACACTGATCCTTGATCGATTTACAAAGTAGTGCTGCATGATGATCACCGGAGGGTTCACCAGCAGAAAGGAAAACTCGCATAGAAATATCTTGTAGTAGCTTTGTCAAAGTCGAGCCAGGAGTATTTCAGGTAACTCGCTCGCGTTACAGATCAATTTTCTGATTTCTCAATATCGAGCCGGATTTTCCTAGGCTCCGGGAGCCCAACGGCAATCAGTGTGCCAAAGGCAATCAAGACCGCACCAGCAATAAAAAACGGGACACCTCCGATGACATCAATGCCCCATCCAATGAACGGAGAGAGAACAAATGGTATCGCCAATGCACCTCCTACAAGGCTAACGTATCGCGGCTGGAGCACGACTGTTGGAGCAAGTTCAAGCGCATAATTACTGATGATGCGGAGCATGATTGGGTTTAATCCGAGTGGTACGTACGCCAACCAAAACCACTGGATGCCAACCGGCTGTGAACACATTGACAAGCCAGCTACGAAAAGTGGTGTTCCTGCACAGCAGCCGAGCAGTCCAATAAGAACAACACGATTTCCCCGATGATCAGCAAGTGGTCCAACCACGAGACTAGCAAGACCTGTCGCGATGTTTTGCGCGATAATCCACGTTAGCAGTGAATGACTGGCCACCCCAAACTGCTCTCGTGCAAAGGCCTGGTAATGTGGAAAAAGAATAATGGCTGCCGAAAATGATGCTGCCACGACCGAAAGCCGACCGAGCGCATTGTCATGGGAGAGTAAACTCCAAAATGAATACTGGCGAGCAGAGACTGATGTCTTATCGCACTCCTCTGTCAAAATATTTTCTGGTTCTCTAAAAAATAATGGAACAGTAGCAGCGAGAAAAAAGAAGAGGCTTGTTGCCGCAAAAATTTTCACGAATCCATGAGAATCTTGAAGCCATGGTCCGAGTGCAACAAGTGCTGCGATGATTGCGAACACACTGCCGCTCGTCACACTCAAAACCAAAACTCGCCCTCGACGTCCAGCGGATATCAGCCGACCTTGCAGTGTTGCAACAAGCAGCTGGTTGCAACCATTGATGGCTGAAAAAACACCGTATATGCACAGAAACGTGATTGCAAGAAAGACTGGTTGATTTGTTGCGAGACGAGACCACGCTACTGACAAGACAGCAAAACAAACAGCCAAGCCGGTTGTTGTTCCAGCTAAAAGCCACCGAATAGACTTTGTTCGTGAAACAAATGGAGCGACTAACAATGGGAATAGACTTGTTCCAATGCGATTCAGAACAGGGAGAAAACCTCGCAACAAACCAGAGGGAATGCATGCATC
>PKCL01000161.1 GCA_002862165.1 Planctomycetaceae bacterium | reverse complement strand
GCATCAAGAAACGTGAGCCCTTCATCAGCAAGCTGCTGCAAGTGAGGTGTGGCAATCTTACAGTTCGGGTTCGTCGGAGAAATATCTCCTATCCCAAGATCATCAGCCATAACCAAAATCACATTTGGCTTGTCATCAGCCGTGCTATTCGAACCTGTCAAACCTACAGTGCATGCCCACAGTCCGAAAAAAAAGAAACGGATTCGGTTCCCCATGTCTGGTTCCTCAAGTTTAACAAAGTCTCGTACAAGCACTCAAAGCATACAGCTATCTTAATAACCTGAGACCTATGCCCAAACCATGTCCCCTTTCGATGGTCCTTATGCCTTCGCCCGTTTGCTTGCCAGCTTAACTTCCGGAGCACCTCCTGCTCACAAAAACATGAAATCCATGCGCCTCTACATCTGACAAATATTCACAGTTTAAAGTAGTTCCAGCAAGTGAGCCAATCGTCCTGCCGTAGCTGTATCGCGATGACATAACAGGCGATTTGAAATACCACACTTGCTACAAAAGGAATCTTGACACCCACATTGATTCAATACAACGTAAATTTTTTTGTGTATTGCTACCAATCATTATTTGAGTGACAAGAAAAAAACCATTTTGTCACGACATTTTCGATGAGGTTACCTGTTTTTTGAGAGCAAGCTCCAGTGAACACATGATAAGGGTCAGTGACTTAAGACATTAAAATCATGAAGTGCGGTGATAATGTGTCAGTTTCGGAAGGATCACTCGTGTTAAAACTCAGAAGCGAAAAAGCCTTCACACTTATTGAGCTTCTTGTTGTCATCGCCATCATTGGGGTTTTAGTAGCACTCCTTCTACCTGCTGTTCAAAATGCCCGTGAAACAGCACGACGGATGACCTGCTCCAGTCATCTCAAGCAAATCGCATTGGCAGCTCTCAACTATGAGTCCCTCCACCGTCGCCTCCCCATTGGGTTTCTTGGACCTTGGGATGCCAACGGAAATGGTATGAACGATACCGCCGAGGCACCTTCTACTTGGCAATGGGACTTTGCAAACATTGGCATGCTTCCTGTATTACTGAGTTTCCTGGAAGAAACTGGCACGCAGGACAGGCTCAACCCTCTTCTCCTCCGTCAACATTCTCGCAAATACCCAGGCCAAACCTATAAAGGACATTGGGCATCTGGCAAATCAACAAAGGAAGCAGCATTCACGCAGCCGAGTGTTTTCCTCTGCCCTTCAGCACTCCTTCCGCCTCATACCAACCTTATTGACACTTCGTTCACATATGAAACTGCCGTTGGAATACAAGTTGAAATAAGAGGCCGCAGAGAAAAAGAGTACGGTCGTTCAAATTATGTGGGTGTGTCTGGCAAGGCTGGAAATACACCCTCTGAGAAACAATACGCTGGATTATTTGTAAACCGGCTTCCTCGATCTCTCAAACATGCTCGTGACGGTACGAGCAACACTCTTTTATTTGGTGAGAATACCGCAGCCATTACGTGGCTTGGTGCTGAAGGCTGGCCTGTATTCCATGGCTTGAGTGATACGCCCAGCCAGACCAAGCCACTCTTCACAAGCCTTCACCGTGGCATAGTAATGTTTGCAACCGCGGATGGAGCAGTCCGTGGACTCTCTTTCGACATTGAACAGAACACCCTGAACACCTTAGCGGGAATGGCTGACGGCCAGACCGTGAAATAGCAAAAACCGTTGTGACGGCTCTATCGTCTACTGATGACTTTCATCACCAAGGACAAACGAATGGTCGATCTTGATATCGACGGTCGTACCATTCTCTGAGATTAATGTGACACATTCATTTCCAAAATCTATGTGCTCCACACGGTCAAAGGCTGTGGGAACTGGAACTGCTGCCTGAATACTTCGAATATCAAGCGGGAGGTCTTCTCTACACTCAACAGTGGTGGGAATGCCCTGCTCTGTTAGCACATTCGCTCTTGCCGAAGCAGCTATTCCGTCAGCGAAATAACCACAGACATCTTCCACCCCAAGACATTGGTTGCGACCATTCCAGGGAAAAGAATGTCGACCATGATTTTCGAGCCAGAAAGCAGTCATTGGCAATTTCTTTGGATCACGTAATGAGAACCAAACCCAGTTCTCGCTCGTGTTGACCGCAGCAGTCCAGGCTGGCTTGCCAGCCGACGACTCTGCATCAGCAACCACTGCAAACAGATCAGCGAAACCACGTTGTACTGGTAAGCGTGAACAGTCCACCACAGCAGGATCTCTAAAAAGTGTGGGGATTTTCCGCACATCACAGAACGTCTCCCCTTCAGCAAGCATCTGATATTCTCCCGATGCCGGATTACTAAATACACCAGGATTTGTCATCCCAAGCCGAAAGGGGCTCGTAGAAATCGCGAAGGTGCCTTCTTCATCCGGCATTGCGAGGATAGCGTGGTGTCCAACTGGGGTTGGTCCCACAAAGTGTTCGACGCAATGTCGCTGATAAATAACGGGGTGTCCATCGCGTAACGTAATTTCTTTTGTGACTCGCCCTTTCCTGACACGTGTATCAAGCACCAGTCTCAATCTCGAGATTCCCGGCTCTAAGGTCTCGGAATCGACAAATGTCCATTCAGCTGTGGCCGTCTCACCGTGAACCGGATGTTTTTGATTCTGATAGCGAGTCGCGTTGCCACCAAAAGGCAAACAAAAGAAGTCTCCTCTCAACGGAACAAGGACTTCGGCCGGCATGTCCGCATGGTTTTCATCTTGCCAGGGGCTGATGTAATAAGGGCAGATCTGTCGGTCATTGGCAGCCCCGAATACAACTGGTGCCATATGGCCGCCAAGTTTTGTGACTGCAAGCGAAACAAGTTCATTCTCTAGAACAAAACTTGGCTGTCCATATATTTCCTTATTTGCCATCATTTTCCCTGTACCACTGGAAAGAACAA
>PKCL01000308.1 GCA_002862165.1 Planctomycetaceae bacterium | reverse complement strand
GGAGGCCCACTATTACTTTCGAGTAAGTGCGTTGCACGACCATTTCGTGCTTCGCTTTGCTCGAAGATAGACAAACCGCACGAACTATTATCTTGACGCTCTCCTCGTCATGCCCAAACCACTCACCGATAACAAGGCCGACAACACTGTAGTTCGTATGAACATCTGTTAATGCAGACTGCTGAACAGGTATGGCCAGACAGACACACCAGGTTTGCCGAGAGCCCAGCTGGAACCGTTTTGGACATTCCTGCAATTCACTGACAGCACAACACCTTCCTCGCCTTCAGGTCATGGTCTCTAGACTACTAACAGCAGTTCAAATGTTCTTCAAAGCGCCAGAGTGCCAGTGATCATCCTGACTTTGGTTTACAGTGCGTTCCCGTGACTTGCGAATACTATTGAGACCTCTAGAGTCCATCTTTTGCCTACCTATTCCATCGAGAAATGAATTTTTGGCAACCTCAATAAATCTACCGTCTGTTTCAACAATCCGGTCATTCTTTTACTAATCACTTGTTTGGCCAAGAAGAGTCATGTCGACTTATACGAATTCCTTCTAATGAGTGATTTCGTACTTTTTCAGGGGCAACTCCTTGGCTTCGCAATTCCCGTATGGTCATCCCGTTTGAGCGTTTTGCCAGTCGTTCTCCATTGCAATCAAGCACAAGATTCGTGTGAAAAAAATCTGGACTCTTCCAGCCAAGTGCTTCATACAAAAGAAGTTGACGAGCGGTGCTTGTCAGCAGGTCTTTCCCCCGTACTACTTCACCGATTTCCATGTGATAGTCATCAACAACAACGGCAAGTTCATACGCTGCAAGATTGTCTCGCCTCCAGACGACGAAATCCCCAAAGTCTGTTCCTGCGACTCGTTGTACCAGCCCAAAATTCTTATCTACAAACTGTATCGTCTTTCCGTCCGGAACACGAAATCGCCACGGCACGCGTCCCGGGTGTTCTGGAACAACCCACTCATTCGGCCGATAGTTTTTAGGAAACACTGACTCTCCTTCATCGGAGACGTGCGGCGCGAAAGCAGCTGTTTCCAGATCTCGTCGAGACTGTGGACTCGGATAAATATCTTTTTGTTGGGCTAGCCGCTGCCAAGCTTGCAAATAAAAATCACTTCTCTGGCTTTGTAAATAGGGGCCATGGTCTCCCTCACCATCAGGGCCCTCAGTCCAAGAAAGACCAAGCCATCTCAGATCCTCAATTGCAGCTGTCGTAAATTGTGGATTACACCGAGTGGCGTCTAGGTCTTCCACTCGAAGAATTAGCTTCCCGGCCGAGCGCTCAGCAGCTATGCCAAACGTATAAGCGTGGCCAACATGCAAAAAACCGGTCGGTGTTGGGGCGAGGCGGCCGCGTTGATTCATGCGTTAATCCTCGGGACAACAGGACGTAATTCTTACAATCAACGGCTCGTGTGGGGGCGGTCTGTCACGTTTGAACATCGCCGGGTATAGTTTGACGTGAACGGAATGTTAGTATTCCGTTTTTTACTGATAGTAACTGTACTTGTACGGGAACCGTTACGGTACAGTACATCGGAAACGGCTTGTAATCTCCACACTTCTTCCCTCGTAAAAGGCCCTCTGAGGCACAACCAATCCCAATGGATCTTTCCAAACTTCGCAATATCGGCATTTCCGCTCACATCGACTCTGGAAAAACAACACTCTCGGAGCGAATCCTTTTTTATGCTGGCCGAATTCACCGTATTCAAGAAGTGAAAGGTGACGGCGATGGCGCCACAATGGATTACATGGATCTGGAACGAGAACGGGGTATTACCATCACCTCGGCTGCGACAAGTGTCGAATGGAATAATCATCCAATCAATTTGATTGATACACCAGGCCACGTTGACTTTACGGTTGAAGTTGAACGAAGTTTACGAGTTCTGGACGGTGCAGTTCTCGTTCTGTGTTCTGTCGGTGGTGTTCAAAGCCAGTCCATGACTGTTGACCGACAAATGAAACGCTACAAGGTCCCAAGGTTGGCATTCATCAACAAAATGGACCGAACAGGTGCAGACTTTCATCGTGTTGTACAACAACTCCGTGACAAACTCGACGTTGATGCTATCCCAATGCAACTTCCGATCGGAAAGGAAGACCACCTTCAAGGCATTATTGACCTTGTGGCAATGAAAGCCGTCTACTTCGATGGAGATAACGGAGAAGATATACGAGAGGAAGAAATTCCTGAAGGCCTGAAAGAGCAAGCTCAAGAGCAACGACACGCAATGCTTGAGAGTCTTACAATGTATTCTGACAGTCTGATGGAAAAACTACTGTCTGAAGAGGCCATCAGTGAGGATGAAATTCATGATGTTGTGAAAACAGCTACACAAAGTCAAAGTATTACTCCTGTTTTCTGTGGGTCTGCTTACAAAAACAAGGGAGTTCAGCCTCTCCTTGATGCAGTAAACAGATATCTCCCAAGCCCTCTCGACCGCTCGGTGTCTGCAAAAAAATGGAATAATCCAGACGAAACATTCGACCTCGAAGCTGATAATTCAAAGCCTGCGGTTGCGATGGCATTCAAAATTGTTGACGACCCATACGGCCAGTTGACATTTATGCGAATTTACCAGGGAACACTTGCCAAGGGTGAGAGTTATTACAACCAGCGCACACAACAAAAGCAGCGATTTAGCCGTATCGTGCGAATGCATTCGGATAAACGCGAAGAGATCGACACAGCCGGAGCGGGCGACATTGTTGCAGTCATGGGTGTCGATACGGCAAGCGGCGACACGTACGCCTCAGAAAACAAATACTGCTCTCTCGAAAACATGTTTGTTCCAGAAGCCGTCATCAAGATGGCGATCATGCCTACGAAACGCGATGGGCTCGATCGTCTCAGTAAAGCACTGCAGCGATTCACTCGTGAAGACC
>PKCL01000472.1 GCA_002862165.1 Planctomycetaceae bacterium | reverse complement strand
CCGCATACCAGAGCAAACAAGCTGCAGTTGAATGCTGTTTTCAAGATCGATGTATTAAACTTGGCCATGGAACAAGTGGACTCGTTCGATTTTTCGATCAACTAGCTTGCCTTGAATCCGTTGAGAGTGGCTTTTCGGCAGACAACCGCCACTCCCAAGACAACCAGACATCGTCTTCTAAAAAAGACCGCTTAGATTGTGGTGTCTTTCAGGTCCGAATCACAACACAAAAAGGACTCAAGCAGGGTTCAGAACACCGAGCCATTCAGGGTGATCAGTTATGCATTGTGCTTTCCAATGAACCCAATGACGAATCTACTTTTATTAAGCATACAAAATATGGACGAACGATATGGATTCGCCAAGCTGATGATCTTTTATTGGCGTTCCAAAACTCATGGGAAAAACTCTGCCATGTCGGTTAAACCATACCCACACTTGAAAAAGAACAATAAGGTCACTCAGAGACTTCCCAAAAGAGGATTGTCGGGCTGGCTCTGTATTGCAATGGCGATAGTTGCTTCTGCTGCTGTGGATGCTGCAGGCTTTGGATTCGTGGTGCCACCAGAACCAAATACTTTCTGGACAACATCTTTGACTCTGGCGGGCATTACTATTGCGTTGTCAGAGGGTGTGCGACGACTCGCACCCGGCATTGGAAGTACAAATAACTCCCGGCGTTTGTGGGCTATGGGCATCACCGCTATTGGCTTCTGCATCGAGATGCCGCTACGAATTTACCTAGATGCACCGCACCTGATGGACTCTTTACTGCTCACACTTCTTCGTAATGCAATCATTGGGCTCGCAACGTTATCGCATCACCCACTCAATCAAGGGCCATCAGCTGCACTCAGCACGTTTGTGTTCGTCTTTTCATCCGCGTGCTTTGATTCTTCAGTGACAACATTGCCGTACTGTAACGGTCTTTCTATAGCGTTCGCGATCACTTCTATTAGTTGGCTTGGTGCAAGATATTGGGAACGTCTCAACATTACACTGACATCAAGTGTGGTTCACCGAAAGCGCCCTTGGTGGACCCCGGCGTTGGCAATACCATTGGCATTACCACTCTTAATACCCGTCGCAGGTGGCCGACTGATTGAAACTGAAGGCTGGCTACCCACATCAGGCGGTGGTGATGACGCATCACCGATGGCACGTGATGGAATTGGAGATGGCGACCTCCTTGTTGCAGGACTGGATAATATTCGTAGCTTTGCACCAATCGAAAATGCTCCTTTCGCAGCTTCGCATGACCCTACACTCTATGACGTTTTTGACGAAAGCTACAATGAGGCTGTTTTCACAAAGAAGAAGCGACAAAAGGTCATTAGCATTGCCCCGGAAATCCAGGCCCTCGCTGAAGATCACCGGATGGCACAAAGCAAAAAGGGTTCACGTGAATTTTCAACCGTCCGTCGCCCCGGGAAAGCAAAAACCAAAGCAATATCAAGTATCGATAGCGACGCATTAATCTATGTTCGCGGCCGTCTTCCCTTTCATCTTAAACTCGAATCGTTTGATATCTTTGACGGCACTTCTTGGTCAGAAGAACCCTTACCTGAACTAGTACCAAAGTTGAGTCTTGAGACCGTCGCTGATCGTCCCTGGCTTCGTGTTGGCGTGCAAACAAAACTTGATGACCCGCACGCAGCGACGGAAATACATGCCGTAAAAGTAATTAACCTCAAAACGAACCGCGTACCGACCCCAATTCAACTCACCGGTGTGTCTATCGACAAACTAAATCGAGCTGACTTTTTCCGCTGGGAACAACCCGGAATAATTGGCGTCGACAGAGACAGCTTGCCAGAACTTACAACTCTTCATGTTCAATCTCGAGTTATTGATGTTCGAAAGCTGAAGGACAGAGACTATTCTGGCATTTTTTCACAACAACAGTACCGTCAATTTGATGACGGTAAATCCTCTTTTCAGGTACGCAGACTAGCGCAGCAATGGACCGTAGGAAAACAAAAAGGCTGGCAACAAATTGAGTCGATTATCAGTCATCTTCGGCAAGACTACACACTTGACAATGACGCCCGTGTAACCGGAGACACCGGACACACGGTTGAAGAATTCCTTTTTGAAACCAAACGTGGGCCTGATTATCTTTTCGCAACGTCTGCCGTGTGGCTGCTACGTTCCCTCGATTACCCAGCGAGATTTGTCAGTGGTTTCTACGCAAGCCCAAACCGCTATGATGCAAAAAGTGGTCTCACCCCAATTCTGTCTAGTGACGTCCACTGCTGGGCGGAAGTCCTCGTCCAACGAGATTTCTGGGTCACGCTTGAACCGAGTCCTGGCTATGAAGTGTTAACACCGCCCTTAAGCCTCATGGAACGAATTGCGAAATTGACGAACCTCGTCTACGGACAAGTAGTGCGGCATCCATTTATCACAACAGGCCTCCTCGTTTTCATTTCAGTGAGCTTTTTATTTCGCCGACGACTCCTGGATATTGGCGATGTTTCCTTGCTCCGTCTTGAGGCGTTATGGAACAGAAACTGGCATACGCTCCGCACCATGCGTACTATTAACCGGCGATGTCAACGCGTCGGCTTAAGTAGACCAAGAGGCATTTCCCCTCGTCGATGGCTCGAACTCCTGGCCAGCCAAATCAATATTCAACGGAAATCATCAGATTCTTCTAAAACTACGACTCTCGCATCAACCGAACACTTCCTTCAGAGTGTAGAATCGTGTCTCTATGACCCTGCAGGCGAGCAGCCCGCAAGGCAGGCAGCACTACCAACATGCACTGCCGCGCTGAACATGTGGTCGTGGAGAAACCTCGTTGCAATCGACCGACGCACAACTCATCTCGCCACACCCCATTCTTCATTCCAACATCCTCATCACCAACGAGTTCGAAAATGAATGTCGCAACCAGCAAACTCTC
>PKCL01000010.1 GCA_002862165.1 Planctomycetaceae bacterium | reverse complement strand
CATCAAACGATTCCTGCTTACGGCGATTCTCACGCTCCACTTGCCGCCGAGATTCAATGGCTTTCTGCATTGCTGCTTCTGCTTCGTCAGCTTGCTTGAGCAAATCTGCAGCTGTAGGTTCTTGATCTGGAACAGACTTTTCATCCTCAGTTTTTCCAGCCCCAGTCTTTTCATCCTCGGAATTTTCACCGTCATCCTCATTTCCTTCGCTGGCTACCTCTCCTAGTTCTTTAACGACCTCGCCAGTTTCTTTGTTATCTTCGGGCAGGGAGGGAAGGACCGCTAGCTCCGGTCGCTCTAACAGATCCTCATTAAATTGCGCCATGACCAGAAGATATCGAGCCGCTGTCCCAACTGAATCTGCTGTTGCATCTTCGCCTTGCCCTGAATCGACTTTCCCAAGATCCGTAACAGTCGTACCTGCGCCGAAACGCAACACGTACTCAACGCCATCTTTCATACCAATCACTGTCTCACCCTCGGTTGACAGAATCAGCCCCGACGGGAGCGGCAGAAAACCCCTCTGCTGTAAAGACGACACTGCTTCAACGTCATTCACAAAACTTTCGGCAGCTTTTAAGTCCGAGCTCAGGCCAGCTGGTTTACGCGCGACATCAATGATCTGCAGGTCACCAAGAGCGTTCCTAAGGTCATTCAATTTCGTCGAATCTACCTCCTCATTCTCCTGTAATTCAACGGATACTGGATCTGATGACTCTTTAGCAGGGAAGGTCTCAAACGAAGACAAAACCCATGATGACTCTTTATCATCGTAAGCCAAACTAATTTTTTCATCGCGTTGCTGACCAACTTCAAGTCGCCCATCAGATTCAACTGCTGAAAGAGAATAGTTATCCAGTTCAACTGAACGAATGTCCCATGGCGTCAACTTTAGCAGGTCTTTTTCAATCCAGTCGCCAAACCGTGTTGTAAACTTTGAGGTATCGAGTTCTACCCGATACACAGGGTCTTGACCTGCTTTCCGAACAAATCGCAGTCGTCGACTACCGCCACCAACTCCTGATTGCTTATCTTCTTTTCCGATAATGAGTCGTGCCAGCTTACTTCCGGCGGCATCCCGAATCTCAATCAGTTGCCCGATACCAGTCATCCCCGGCTTAATCTTCTCCTGATCTGGCTCAATAACGCCATACACCTCATGATCAGTTGCACGCGTAGTAACTACATCGAGTTTCTTGAGGTCAACGAGTTCTGTCGCAGCCGCTGCGAGCTGATCCTTTGCATCAGCTGCATAATTCTCATGAGACGGCAGCACCCACACCCCGCCAGACTTAATTACTCTAAAAGGGTAGAGCGTTGCCAATTCGTCATCATAGCGAATGATCTCAAGACTCGCGGCTTTTTCGACGTCGGTTAATGCTGGAAAAAGAACACGTTCAACTGCTGGTGCCACTGTCGCCGGTCTGAAACGCGGCTGTACCGCCCATCCAAGACCCAAAAGCAAAAGTCCAGCGACAACAAAAACAGTTGTCCTGCGCATTGCAGTATCACTGGCTCCACGCGTTTCCGAGATACTTTCCATGTTCATAGTGTTGTTCTACTCCAATTAAAATCTACCTAAGTCGCGACTTTGCCACGCCCTCGCGCTCCTGAGCTCGACGACGGAAAAAGACAAAAAACGCAACCACAAGGGGCGGTATCGGTGGTAGCACAACAGCTAACCATTTTTGCCAATCCTGCTCTTGCCGGATCGTTGCATCAAGAGATCGTTCAACCTGCTCAATTTCAATATCTCGCTTCCGCTTAAGCTGCTCAAGTTTCGTATCGAGCCTTCGTTGCGCCAATCGCTGCCGGCTTGCCAACTGTTGTACTGCTTGCATTGCAGCCTGACGATTTGTATTTCCTGTCGACTCCATATCCTCAATTTTTTTCTCAAACTCTCCGACTTCTTTCTGCATCTCCGAGTTTGCATTCTGCTCGGCCTTATCGAACTCAGTAATATATTTCTGTCGTTGAATATCAGCCATTTCGCGTGCATCTGCGACTGTATCCTCGATGCGCTCAAGCGTTCGATGCTTCGGCTTTCTTTTTCGGATTTCAAGAAAACGGTCGTCGTCAGAAAGTGTATCGAGAATATTAAGAACAAATGTGACATTGTCGAAGTTCAAACCAAAGACTTCATCAGGACGATTCCTAAGGCCAAAAATCTGAGGACCCATGAGATCAATATCTGCAACGACAATTGCTCGAATAGACGTCGTTCCATCACCTGCTGCACCTTTTTCACCATCAACCACGCCGGAGGCTCCGGGCAATTCACGGTCTACTGCCGCGGCAAGAACCATTGCTTTACTTCCCGGCTTTTCAAAGATTCTTAACTGACGCATATCTCCACGATTACCTAACACCTGCTCAACTTCGATCGTGCCTGAGCGTGTTCCAGTAGTCACAAGTGGCGTCCACTCTAAGTTGGCTTTTTCATCTTTCGAAAGGGCCCCAGGAAAAGGAAAAAGGACTTCTTGAAGTCCACCTGTAATAGCATTTTCCTGATTAAAACTCTGAGTCCCACTGCCGGTGTCTGATTCACCCATTTCAGCGTCAATAAAAACGAACTCACTCGGTAACTCAAGTTTTGGATGAGGGTTATAGTCCTGCCATACAACATACGGCGACGAACCCATTTGACCCATGAGCGGGCGGCTAGTACCTGCAGCCAACTGAAGGCCCAATACGTTCCAGAGTTGACTCAGATCCCCTTTTGGCTGATTTTGCTGCTGCTGAAGCATAGCCATTGGACCACCGCCGCCCCCTCGCCTTGGCTGTGCCGTTCCTGGAACACCGTTCATTAAAACAGGCAGCGGATCTTCAAAAATTGCAACAGGCTGTCCTGAACGAACCGCAGTTACAAAATTATTCATCTGTTCTGGGCCAAGACTTGATGGCTGTACAACC
>PKCL01000057.1 GCA_002862165.1 Planctomycetaceae bacterium | reverse complement strand
ATCATATTTCGCACTGCCACAGAAACAGCGACAGGCAGAAATGGATCGACGTATTCAAGTTGAAGAAGCTCGCAGTAAAGAGCGTCGCGAGCGATGGGCTGCGGAACGAGCCGCTCGTGAACAAGCCAATACGAATCAACAGACTTCACAAAATGAACAAGCTACCGGTGGACAAGAGGGTCGACGCGGTGGACAGGAGGCGAATCGAGAGGCTGGTCAAGGACGTCGTGGTCCAGAACGAACAGAGGATACCCGAAACGATTGGATGAAGCAGCGACTTGATAACTCATCGCCAGATGAAAGGGCACGTCGAACTGAATATCGACGAGCCATGACCGAACGTCGTGAACAGTTGGGAATCGAACCAGGCCGAGGAGGCGGACCTCCCGGGCGTCGTGGCCCACCTGGTGGACGACCCGCTTAAAATTTCAGCTTTTCTTACAACAATCTGGAGAGTATCGAAAAGCAGTGCACAAATCGCTTTCGATATTCCTTAGAAAAAACGTATCCTACGAGGGTGCTCGCTGCATTCTTTTTTTCATAAGGGTCATATGTCTTCCAAGGTCTTTAAATTATTCTGGACATTGGCTCTTCTTATACCAATGCTTGCGATTGGTGAGTGTCGTCGTCAGCAAGATACTCGTTCCCTGAATAATGGTACGTGGACTATTCGAAAAGTACATGACGGTGATACGGTGACGGTCGTAGATGAAAACGGCCAAGCTGAGAAAATTCGCCTCGCAGATATTGATGCTCCAGAGTACCGGCAGCCTTATGGACGAATCGCTCGTGATGCGCTAGCTCGAAAGTTAGATCAAGTTCCATTTCAAGTAAAATCACGCGGTCGTGATCAGTACGATCGGCTCCTGGCAACACTCTGGGTGGACGGTCGAAGTATTAATCGTGAACTGGTTGCTGAAGGACTCGCCTGGGTCTTTGACCGATATTCACCTCCTGAAGATCTTCTTACAGCACAGGAGAAAGCAAAAAAGGCTCAAATTGGCCTCTGGGAGGCATCAAATCCTATTCGTCCCGCCACGTGGCGAGCGACCCATCCCCGACAATAACATTGCTCGTGACGATGACTTATGCAGGTCGTGAGGAGTCAATTTGAGTTCTTTTTTGTTGACATCCGATATCCTTATGCTGGCTAAACTATGCAGAATACACCGGATGTTGTCATTACTGGCGTTGGAGTCATCAGTCCTATAGGCATTGGGACTGATGCCTTTTGGCACGCGCTGCTCGAAGGCGAGAGTGGGGTCCGACCCATCGACCTTTTTGACGCAAACGGCCTTACTGTTCGTTTTGGTGGACAGGTTCCGAGTTTTGATCCAAAGCTCTATGTAAGACCTCGAAAAAGCTTGAAGGTAATGAGCCGGGATATCCAATTCGGTTTTGCGGCGGCAGACCTGGCGATAGCCGATGCTGGCATATCGAATGACAAACTTGATCCGGAGCGTTTCGGAGTCGTCTTTGGTAACGAAATGATCTATGCCGATCTTGATGATCTTGAAACAACCTACCGCCGTGCCAAAACAAGTGCTGGTACATTCTCTTACGAACATTGGGCAGAAGCGATCCACGAGGAATTGCAGCCACTCTGGCTCCTGAAACACCTGCCAAACATGACAGCGTCGCATATTGCGATTGCCCAGGATGCTCGGGGTCCAAATAACACCATCGTTCTTGGGGATGTCTCAAGTTTGTTAGCTGTTTCCGAAGCTGCAAGTGTTATTCAGAGAGGCTGGGCTGACGTCATGTTGGCCGGTGGTACTGGCAGTCGCTTACATCCAACGGCACTTGTTGCACGAGGAAACGCCGTACTTTCAAAACGAAACGATGACTTTGGAGCGGCTTGCCGACCTTTTGACTTGCATCGAGATGGTCTTGTGAATGGAGAAGGTGCAGCTGTGCTTGTCCTTGAATCAAGAGAACATGCCAAAAAACGAGGCGGTCACATCCGTAGTCGAATTCTCGCGACAGCTGCATGCTGTGAACCGCGAAAGCAAGAGAATCTTCCAACTGGACGTGGTGTTGAAATGGCGTTACGGAATGTGCTCCGGCAATCCGGCCTGAACAGTGAGACACTTGGTCACATTAACGCCCATGGCCTGAGCACAGAACCGATGGATCGTGCTGAGGCGCAAGCTATTGCTGCTGTTGTTGGTGACACACCTGTCACTGCACCAAAGGGAAACTTTGGGCATGCGGGTGCCGGAAGTGGCCTCCTTGAATTAGCAGCGAGTGTCCTTGCAGTTGAATCAGGCTCGATTCCTCAGACACGAAACTACGAAACACCTGACCCAGCATGCCCAGTCCAGGTCATTCATGATGAGCCAATGACAGGACGACCACGTACTGCAATTTCTCTCAATTTTAGCACGATGGGACAGGCCTCTGTCGTGGCGATAGCCGCTGAATGACACGTGCTCCTCCTCTTTACTAGTGTTATCGTACAAGAATGTGCGGGCCATCCTGATCCTTTTTGTTGCATCTGAATTAACCGTTATATTCGTCAATCTACGTTCTCTATTGAATCAGCAAACATGTCCGGTCGATCTTATCTAACGGAAAAGAACTCTTACTCCCACATGCGGAATACTTCTTGTGAGACGTCACACAATTTTACTTGTTGGTCTGCTTGTCTTTTTTGTTGGCATCCAGTTTCGGATGGTCGAATCATTTACCTTAAGTGATTTTTCAAGCCGTGTCGTGTCATCACAAATTGCTTCAGATCAAGCTGTCACACCAACTGTTTGGCAAGCGACCGCAAGCCGAAAAGTTGTATCACCGCCGAGATGGCTCGGACTCGCACTCATGTCAGTTGGTGCCGTGTTGACTCTTCGAAGCATGAAGCCACCAAAACTTGGCTTTAGTGGCTAAGTGGCTACCTCAGGCAGTCACTCAGCC
>PKCL01000376.1 GCA_002862165.1 Planctomycetaceae bacterium | reverse complement strand
TGGTTCACCGGTAGCTTCCTGCACGAAAGCCAAACCAGTTGTTGGGTCAACAAGTAATCGAACGGATGTTGTTGCTGAAACGAGACTGAGCGATCTACCCGATGGAGGGGTTGGCTGTGCTGTCGGTTCATCTGCCGGTATATCTATTTGATTGGGTAATGTTTCCATCGGTATTGGCTGTATGAGCTGATCAGATCCCGCAATCCGTTGCCATGTGACTGTTGTTCCTATCGGCACCTGGAACGACGTATTATCGTTGAACCGAACGGTCAGTTCTTCCTCTCCAGCATTATATGCAACGTACGTTGTCACTCCTTCTTTTTGAAAGACTGCTGAAAGTGGATGATCGCCTCGTAATACCGATGTCGGTGTTCCAATATTTGAAAGAACACTTGTCCAGAAATAGGTCTGTGCCATTGACTGGCCTTCTTCGGTTCCTATGCCGCCAGATGTGAGTCGATTCGCTGCGGACTCTGGACTAACGAGGGCCTCATACTGCAGAATAATTCCTGGCCAATCATCAATGACACCGCCACCGAGCTGCTCAATTTCAGCAAGCAATGCTGTGGGGTCCCGAGCCATTTCTGCAAGGTAGAGTGAGCCTCCATGAAATGGGAGAAAATTGATTCCTTTAATCATCTCTGGTTCGGCTGAAAACCAGGTGGCATGACTCCCTCCATCACCCCAGACCATTCCAAGAGATTCGTATTGAAAGCTTTCAGGAAAGACCGTGCCATACCGATTGAACCAGTACTCTGAAATGGCTTCGGCCTCAACGCTGTAGAGCATCTGACCAAGACCTGTCATTCCCGCGTCACCTGTCATCTCGCCCCAGAGCATCACGGCTGTTGCAAAGTTCATGGATTCTGAACTTGATTCGTGATTATTTCCACTGGCAAAGGCTCCGTGTCCCGATGCCCATGAATGTCCGGCCATTGGGCTAAAATTTCGTAATCGAGGCAGCATGTTCCCAGCAACATCGGTACCGGCAACGTCAGCTACGAGCAGGTCCACCATCTGCTTTTGATTCATTGCCCATTCACTGTCAAAACTTCCTACAAGGGCAGCAGCATGGATAAAGTATCCATAATGAAAATGATGATCGTTCAGATCACCCGCTGAACCAAAGCTGTCTGGATATCCCTGAAGTGTGTCCCACTGGGCGTTGTAGGCAAAGTGTTTATCACCCACCTCACCTGTTGCCGTAAACCAGTCACTCAGTTCATTTTTGAGTGCTACGAGAATTCGCTCGCGCACGTCTGTCTGGCCAGTGATCTCAGCAAGTTGAGCGAGCTGTGACAGTTTGAGCATTGCTTTTCCTGCCCAATAGGTATCGCCATAGCGATTCAATGTTTCAGCAGGATCTATCGCTGCGGGGTCATTACGAACCATATCTCGGAGAGTGTTGAGCTGATCCCCAGTGAGCACTGCTGGAAGTGTGGGGAGCACACCACGAGCTGGAACATCAATATCAAAACCAGTTGTTGACACCAGGCCCAACTCACCTCGCGGACTGACATAGCCCGATGAGCCCACAGACTGCCCAAGTGAATCTGGTGTTGCTGCCAACCGGGTCAGATGCGGATAGGCAGCGAGCAAGACTTCTGACGATTCTTCTGCCCCAAACTCATACCGCACTCGAATATCAAATGGATTTGAACGTGTGTCCCATGAAAACTGTGTTGTCTCTAGACGATTTCCTGCTGTTTCGAGAAATCGTAATCGCGTTTCTTCATCACTCTCTGGAAGCAGTCCAACAGCAAGTTCACCACGTGTAACCCCACGTACAACAACCCCCTCGGGCAGAACTTCAAGCCGTGATCCTTCTGGACCAAGAATGAGTGATGTTCGACCAGCAACCGTGACAAATGCATAGTTACTCCCTATTTCAATGTCAGCATTGCCATCAGTCGGCACAACAACCATCTGCTCAAAATTGACATCGTCGAGCCACACCACTGGTGAGCCCTGTGCAAGCGTGGCAGCAGGCTGGCTATCACCCCCAATCCACCGGCCGGTAAAAGACCAGTCACCGTATGCTTCAAGTGCAAACTGATCAGCAGTACCTTGTTGAAAAAGTTCGACTTGTAGGTCAAACCGATGGGGAGTTTTATATTCTGCTGTTGTCGCACCTGTCACAGCAACAGTCGTCTCAGTGGGTGCACCAAAAAGAAGCCCGGTTGAGGTAGCTTGCACTGTCAATGGATGAGCATGAAGTGGAGCAGAAAAATCATCACCGAATACTGGCATGACCACAGATGACCACCAGTCTGAAGATGGGACTGCCTGATTGAAGCTTGATGTTGTCAAAGGCTGCAGTGGAGTGCCATCAAAACGATGAGGAACTGCATCACCAACCGCAGGAGAAGCAAGGATACGACCATCTGCTATTGCCTCAGCAAGTGCCAGCGATACCTCAGTTGTTGGAAGAGGCTGGTCACCTACGCTTGGTAGCGTTGGGTTAGGACTTGGTACTGGTTCAGGAGCCAACTCAGGTGGCACAACTGGTTGGGGTTGATTCTCGAATGTGATTTCTGAAATTCTGAAGTTGTCAAAATAAATTGTCTCATCCGCAGTTGTCGACCACGAATCACTCCCTCCACCGAAGAAGGTGCTGAAGTACATTCCATCAATTGCAAAATCTGTGGTGTCACGAAAACGAAGACCCTCTACTTCAAGGGCAAGTTGTCCATCAAAGTACGTCCGTAAGACACCGTTCTTTTCCCCAGGTGTATTGAGTTTCAATTGATGCACGACGTTGTGCCATGTTCCTGGAGTGAACATGAGGTCCTCGCCAGTCGCTGGATCTGTCCAGGGCATGTCGTGTCCAAAGTGCTCTGGCTGGTCTGGATAGTAGACATACTGAACAACACGACCGTTTCCACGCCACATCATGCGGGCTGAAAAACCGTCCATTC
>PKCL01000072.1 GCA_002862165.1 Planctomycetaceae bacterium | reverse complement strand
TTCAGGGAGGCGCCAAACGAACTGCTTTTCTCAGAGGGAACTTCTGCGAACTTCTCATTGGTTAAAAAGTTATCGTGGGTACAAAGTCATTGTGCAGTATGGTGTTTCTCAAGATGATATGCTTCTCAACGACAAGACATCGCACCAGACAAAACATGGAGCCAGAAGAACGCGGAGTAAAAAAATATGGATGTGATCAATCAAAGAGATACTGTTCCGTTTACAACGACCGATGGATCAACGATTCGTGAACTGCTCGCTCATCGAAATTCTGCAATTAAACAACAGTCGCTTGCTGAGGCACGTCTGGCACCGGGTGTTGCGACCACGCCACATCACCACGCGGTGACAGAAGAGATTTACTACATTCTGGTTGGTGAAGCAGAAATGACCCTTGGCGAAGAAACTCGTGCCGTTGGGCCGGGTGATGCGATCGCCATTCCTCCTGGGCAACGCCACACCATTCGAAACACCGGTGATGAGGAGTTGGTTTTTCTTTGTACCTGTGCGCCTGGTTATGAGCACACCGATACGTTTTTAAAAGCCTGACGGGCTATCCAGAAGAATTGGGCATGGCCCAAGTCAGGGTGCCCTTCGCCATCCTGGCACCTTCGCATGAGTACGGACTGGTCCTCATTTGGAAAATACACAAATATTTTCAGAAGATCGATCAAACGTCGATCTCATGCGTAGAAGACCCAGTTCAGTATCTTTCATATAGAACGTTAGGTGGGTGCGAATATGAAATACGAGAGACCAACTCGATGCAAATTTGAGAGAAATGTCATCGCTGGTGCCCTTATTGCCGGTTGGGGTTGGGAGTCACCAGCGATCAAAACGAGTGGGTGCGGGAAACAGGAATCTTCTGCCAGGAAATCAAAGCCAGCACGCGCGGACAAGCATCACTTTAAACATGATTGACGCTGTATGCATCTGGGAACTTGTTACTTGAATGCTATTTTGACTATCTGAAAGTTATCGAAATAGACCGTTTCCTGAGCGGTGGTCTTCCATGAGGTATCTCCACCGCCAAAGAACGTGCTGAGCAAGAAGCCGTCAACTCCGAATCGATGAGTGTCACGAAACCGCAGCTTGTTGATATCCAATACAGGCTGGCCGTCAAAAAATGCACGCAACTGGCCATCTCGTTTGCCTGGGGTGTTCATATATATCTGATGCACAACCGTGTGCCATTGCCCCGGAGTAAACTTAATTGGCTGTCCGGTGGCTTGATCTATCCATGGAATCTGATGGCCATATCGTGTCGGCTGATCAGGGTAATAAAGATATTGCACAGCCCGTCCGTCCTCTCGCCACATCATACGGGCTGAAAAGCCGTCACGGCCAGTTGGTTTGTTCCCACCAGTGTTGCCTTCACCTCCGAACAGCCCCGGCAGTTTGCCGCCCCGGACAAAGTCAAAACCCTTTTTGAACATGACATCAAAGCGAACTTCAACAGCAGAGTAGGATGCATCAAAATCAAGTTTCCAGACAGCACCGTTTTTTTCAGGACCGTAGGTATGGGTAGGATACGTGACAGCAAGCGCTCGCGTTCCCAAGTCGGTTTTTACAACCGACACGCGCTGCTCCTCAATGCCGTCTGACCACTCGGGGCTATTCCAATCCTGATTAAGTTGCTCCTCTGTATACATGCCAGGTTTGGTGTGTTCAAAGTCTGCAGTAAAAATCGCATGGTCTTGAACGTCTTGTGGTTCGGAAGACGATGAGCCAGGGGACGATGTATCAAGAGATGAACGAGTGTCCTCTGCGTAGAGTGCTGTTCCTGCAAGCAACAGCAAAAGGAGCAAGTTGAGAATCACCGCCCACTGAAAACTTCGTATGGGTGCTATGGGTGCTACGCTTAGTGCTGGCAACGTCATCAACAGTGCCTTTGTCGGAGTAGTGTTCAAGCAGGTCATCATGTACTCCCTCCCCTGTGAGAAATGATGATGCGACACCGTTTTGTAGGCTGAACAGAAAGCTAAGGGTTCACTTGTTCAATGGTCAGTTTCTTTGTATCAATCTTAAATATACCAAGGTCTTGAGCTTCACCTTCTATGATATCGCACGTGAGAGATTTTTCCGTCGGACGTGCAAACTTATTGCGCAAGCGATCTTTCGATATTGGGTCCATAAGTGTTTTTTGCGGCTTCGCCCATCGAAAAGTCATGGCGTAGCTACCGACAGGTGCACCATCATGGGTTTCGTAGGTGGTGAGTTGAAAGGTGCCATCGTCACCAGTTATTCCCGAGGGCCGAAACGGATCACCTTCGGCGATAAGTGTTGATGAATGCAGGGTCACGCGGACATCACTGGCTGGTGTTCCGTCACTAGTTTGAACCCGACCACTCACCGGGTAGGTGTTGTTGGGATACTCAGTTCTCGTGCAACCAACGAGAATAGGAACGATAATGAGCAATAAAAATCTAGACAAGAGGTACTCCGCAGGTGTCAGTTAGTGGTGTCAACTCACAATGAAGGATAGTTGATCAGTCACTACCATTTCGTGTGATAAGAGCTATGAGAGTTTCGATGTCAATGTTTTCGTTGATAAATCGAACTGAACCATCTGCAAACGCAGTGTTCGCTCCACCAGGGTGAAACGAATAAAGCCCAAGGTCATTGCTGCAGTTTACACCGCATGCACCTGGTCCTGAAGTCCCGTTTGGTAAGCTTCCAGTGAACTTTGTATTGCCGCTTGTCGTATCTGCCCACCCGCCTAGCCCACCACTTCCACCACTTAAAATGGGCATTTGATTTCCAGTGTTTATGCCGTTCTGCCAAACCTTGTCTTTTCCTGCAAACTCAGCCACAAGAATTGTGTTGGAGGTGCCGTCAACGATCTCCGCATAACTGGTCAGCCCATCGTCTGATCCATCTCTCGGGGCAGCCTCTAGGCAACCTGCAAGTTGAGACTCGGTA
>PKCL01000379.1 GCA_002862165.1 Planctomycetaceae bacterium | reverse complement strand
GCCACTCCGTCACCTCTTCCACCAGGAAACTCAAAAGAAGTTCCTGTAGTCCAAGAGTACAGGGCAGTATCAGTCGAGCATGGCCCTTCACCGAATTCACTGAGTGAATTTTCATTGTTATCGCTTCAGAACCATCCGCTAATGAAAATAGCGAGAGCTGCTGTCGAAAAAGCACGAGGTGAGGCTGTACAAGCCCGATTGTATCCGAATCCAACATTAGCAGGGTCGAGCCCTCAGCTGGCTGGTGCAGATAGCCAATGGAATGGTTTTGTCGCGCAAGAATTTGTCACTGCAGGCAAGCTCAAGTTGTCGCAACAGGCGGCATTACGGGGTGTTCAACGAGTGGAATATGAACTGATCCGCGCACGATACGAGGTGCTCACGGGAGTTCGTAGTGCATTTTATCATTTGCTTGTCGCGCAGCGAAAACTTGTCATTTTTAAACAGCTCTATGACATTTCGAATCGCTCCTATCGACTTGGAGAAGAATTAGCGATTGCGGGAGAAGGAACAAAAGCAGACACCCTGTTTTGGAGTATTGAGCGGGATCGTGCTGAAGTTCGATTACTCAACGCAACAGTTGACATTGAGACGGGAAGACGAGAATTAGCAACAGCCATCGGGCTGCCAATGGCTGATGTCGGGAATATTGATGGCGATCTGTTTCAAGTGCTACCAAATTTTGACCTTAAACAGTTACAACGAGTCGTTATTGCAAGAAATGCCGACCCGCAAGCTGCACAATCAGATATTGCTCGAGCGCAGTGGGAGTTAGAGCGGTCTGTTGTTGAACCGATTCCGAATGTGACAGTGATGGGTGGTTACCAACGGCAGGTAAGTCCAGTTGGTCTCGTGGGAGTCCCCGAGCAGGACCAAGGGGTTCTTGAGATCAGTTGCACCATTCCTCTCTTTGACCGCAATCAGGGAAACATCCGAGCTGCACGTGCAGAGATTTCAAAGGCTAGAGCCGGACTGCGATCCGTCGAGATTGGACTCGCCAATAAGACTGCAAAAGTCATTAATGAATATCGTCAGGCACGTCGGCAGGCAGAGTGGTATCAAGAACTTATTCTGCCGAAGGCAAGAGAAACAGTACGGGTTACTCAGCTTCTCTACTCAGAGGGCGAACTTACATTCCTGAGATTGCTTGAGGCACAGCGTATCCTCACAGAGACAGAATTATCATATGTACAATCACAGGGGACTCGGTGGGCAAGTGCGGCGGAGATCGCAAGTCTGCTTCAGTTAGAAGATTTTCCACTCACCATGATGACTCCGGCAGCCATCGACCTTGAGTTTGTGAAGCAAGAAGATGTAGGGAAAAGACAGCCACCGGAATTTGTAGCACCGCCACAGCAATGAAGACGAACTCTTTTGAAGTTCTTTTTACTGCACCGTTGAAGATACAGATTCACCTCGAATGATGACAAATGGTAGAACGGTCTCTGCTGTGGTTCCTGCATATGAGTCAGTCACGGTCAGCACAAGTTGATGATCACCAGGAGGAAGGTTGCTCGGAAGATTTACAAAAAAACGAGCGAAATAATCGCGACGAACGGAAGCACAGACTTCTACCAAGGGAGGGAATGACCAGTTGTGCAGTCGTTTGCCGGCAGCATCGTCAAGACGTAGGCTTGTTTCAATACTCGTTTCAAAGCCTTGGTCTAAGCTCTTGGACTTAATGCCAGTTAATTCAAAGTAGACGAGAACTTCACTACCTGGGAATAATTTGTTCTGAGGAAAAGTCTCGACCATTCCCCATCCAAGTACTTTTTGTGCAATGCACGGTCGTTGAATAACCAGTAAATCCTGCTGTATTGGCTGAGATTTACTTGATGGATAGTCAGTAATATCAATTTCTGAATCAGAAGCTGTTTTGTTTCCCGTTGCTCGATTGAATGGTGTTTCAGTAGTCAGTTCTGTAGGAGGCGACTGCATTGAGGAAGACGCAATAGCCTCGCTGTCGTAATTACTTTCGATATTTCCAATGGCTGAGCTTACTGTGTCAACAGGGGAATCAAGTACACTTTCCTGAATTACTTCCTCCGGAATCACCTCGAAAGAAGTCACCTCTTCCTGCTTTGCAGCAGCAGGAGGCAAGATCGCTGAAAGTTCATCTGGATCAGAGTTCTTGATTTCTGAAGCATCTGGATAGAGAGCAGGCGCGGTGTCAGTAGTTCGTAGCGTGCTGAGCATAGTGGTGAACTCCTCGATAACGATTGGCCAATCAGCCTCGGGAGTCATTGCAAGTGTTTCAACGAGTGCAGCTTTTGATGCCGCGTCCAGTACACCGGCTTCAGAGAGTGTGCTGACCGCCATTTCAATATCGAGAGAGATATCTTGTGATTCATATGCTTCGGATTGAGTCTCATTAATGTGTTCTGTGGCGGTTGAGGGTTCTGGTACATATGAAGCTGTTGCAGCGTTATCAAACAGTGTTTCATCTGATGAGTTGGCTTCAATTTCACTGAGAACGGTGAGTTGAGATACTGCCGCAGCCTGGTCTATGCTGTCGCGTAGCGCTTCCCGCATCGAGATGGCGGAACTGCACCCGGTGATAGGACCGATACTGGCTATAAGGAACAGTACCCATAAACGAAATCCGTTGAAGCTCGTGCTACCAAAATCAGAAAACGCGTTAGGGTTATCTGTAAAAATCTTTAGATGTAGTCGGCGCATAGGGTTTTTTGTATCGAAGGGAAACCGTTCTTCCGCTGCCCACAGCTTCATATGATGGGAAACCGCCAGGGCGAAGACCACAGGTATAGAAGAGGGTAGAACTTTTTTTGGCTCTGGAGCAAGTCCAGCATTCTCGGGTAATGACGGCTTGGCAAGCCGTTGGTAGACTCTTCCTGCGTGACTTCTTTTGCCTATCTTCAACTTGTTGTGCAGGGCCCGCTTTTATGTCGCAATCAAAATCGCCCACCGTCGCG
>PKCL01000325.1 GCA_002862165.1 Planctomycetaceae bacterium | reverse complement strand
CGTCGACGATTACATCATCTCAAAACGAACTGTGAGACGAGGTCTTTTTCTTATTGGAATCGGCTTTGCTTTTAATGTATTTGTCTGGCTGCCAGAGGATACATTCAACTGGGACATCCTCACATTCATTGGTTCTGCACTCATTATTCTGAATCTGATCCGCAAACTACCTACCGAAGTTGTGCTCACTGGAATTCTTCTTGTTGCCGTATTGAGCCCCCCTCTTCAGGTCCTCAGTGACTACTATGCCTTTTGGACTAATGGATATTTCGAGTATGACCTCACTCTTTCTGATCTAGTTACCGGTTATCTTGCCACAGGTTATTTCCCACTTTTTCCATGGATTATTTTTCCAGTAGCTGGCTTTCTTATTGCACCCACACTCTTCACACCGTCCAGCAATGTGACCTCTGGCCTAAGACAGTCACGCTTTCTTCTTGTAGGTTGCGTGAGCATCGGTTGTCTTCTTGCATCATTCGCATTACAGAGATTCATTTCACTGCCACCTTTGATTTCTCGATGGACTATGTTTCCTGCCTCGAGCAGCTACCTACTTGGCGTAATTGGGATGGCACTCTTTAGTCTCTTGGCCCTCAATACCATCATTGATAAAAACTGGAAAGAAGACCGCGGGTCTATCACTACGAGAACTGCTGCGCAATGGTGTCGAATCATTAGCAAGCATTCCCTCTCCCTTTATCTTCTTCACCACATTGTCCATCTTTGGCCGCTTTGGATATATGGACTAATGACAACGGGTGAACCGACCGCACACTGGCAAAATTTCTTGCCTGTTGTTATTTCAGCATCGCTTGCACTTTTTTTCTGTATTCTTGTCGTTCCACTATTCGTAATGGTTGATAAATATCATTTGCCAACTGTTGAACGTATAATGCGATGGATAGCTGACTGAGAAAGCAGCAGGAACTTCTATTGCATCAACGACCTGTGTAACAGGGCGACGGGACCTACAGGCGTAGACGACATGCCGTACGACACGTACATTCCTGATCTATGCCGAAAAAAATGAAAAAGACAGGTCCGAAATCACCTACTCGGCGGACACCAAGCCGTGTTCGAGAAGGCGACTGTCTTGATTTATTACGCAAGGTTGCATCTGACAGTATTCCTCTCGCATTTGCCGACCCTCCCTTTAATATTGGCTACGCGTATGACACATATAACGACCGTCGAACAAGTAATGATTATCTTGAATGGTCAAAACAATGGATGAGTGAAATTCATCGCATTCTTCGTCCTGACGGAACATTCTGGCTTGCCATTGGTGATGAATATGCAGCTGAACTCAAGGTAATTGCCACAAGAGAACTTGGCTTTACATGCCGAAGCTGGGTCGTCTGGTATTACACATTTGGTGTGAACTGTCAGCAGAAGTTCAATCGCTCTCATGCTCACTTATTTCACTTCGTCTGCAATCCAAAAGCATTCACTTTTAATGCCGACGCCATCCGAGTGCCATCTGCACGTGAGTTAGTTTACGGTGACCGTAGAGCAAACCCAAAAGGACGGCTTCCGGATGACACGTGGATTTTGCGACCACAAGATCTCCCAGGCGGCTTCACTACTGATGAAGACACGTGGTACTTTCCGCGTGTCTGTGGAACATTTAAGGAACGTTCCGGTTGGCATGGATGCCAGATGCCTGAGCAATTACTCGGGCGAGTCATTCGGTCATCGAGCGACCCTGGCGACCTCGTCATCGATCCGTTTGCTGGAAGTGGTACAACACTGGCCGTAGCCAAAAAACTAAATCGTTCATACCTCGGGTTTGAATTGTCCTCTGATTATGTTGTACAGATTCGCAAGCGGTTGGCATCGATAGCGACTGGACAATCACTCGATGGCTCCCCGGAACCACTTAAAAGTGTGCCTGCCACAAGCCAAGGGAAACGACTTCGAAAACCAACTCAAAATCGCCCAAGCACATCATGATATGCTCTTTCCATTCACACTTGCCTTCTTTTAGTCACCGGTGTCGAATGAAATAGGAATGATTCACGCTCACATTCAAGATACGCCTCCTTCAGCAAAAGTACTTTATTATGAAATATGGAATTAACCTGCTTCTTTGGACTGACTCGATGCATGATGGTCTTATTCCCGTAATTGAGACCTTAAAAGAAATGGGGTATGACGGTGTCGAGATGCCACTGTTTGAACCAAACAAAGAGCTCTATGCAGACTGGGGGAAAAAACTCGACGCCATTGGCTTGGAAAGAACTGCTGTCACCATTCGAAGTGCCGACGCTAATCCAATTAGCCCTGACGCCAGTGTTCGAAAGGCAGCAGTTGATGCACTGAAAAAGACTATTGACTGCTGCCATGCTGCAGGAGTGAAGCTCTTAGCCGGCCCTACTCACTCAGCTATTGGTGAGTTCTCTGGATGCGGGCCGACAGCAGATGAAATCAAGTGGGGCGCTGAGTCGATGCGACAGGCTGCAGAATACGCCGCATCTGCGGATGTCACGATCGTTGTTGAGTATCTCAATCGATTTGAAAATTATTTTCTCACAAGTGTTGCGCAGACTATTTCTTTCCTTGGTGAAGTTGATCATCCAAACGTCAGGATGATGTATGACACTTTTCACGCAAACATTGAAGAAAAAAATCTATCTAATGCAATTGATGCAGCAATGCCTTGGACGAGACTTGTTCATATTTCAGAAAATGATCGAAGCACTCCGGGCCAAGGACATGTTGCATGGAATGAAACATTTGATGCAATCAAGAAAACAAACTGGGATGGCTGGATGGTTGTTGAAGCATTCGGGCTAGCACTGCCAGCAATCGTTGCTGCTACAAAAATATGGCGAAAAATGTATTCGACAGAAGAGCAATTGGCCCGTGATGCACTAAGCTTTATGAAAACCAATGTCGACAAACGCTGGCAGTAACTCTACTCTTTTCAACTGAGGATAGAATCCTT
>PKCL01000098.1 GCA_002862165.1 Planctomycetaceae bacterium | reverse complement strand
CGATATACGCCTTTGTGTCAGGGTCACCGAAGGAGATGATTTGAATATCTGTCGCGTGTTTAAAAAAATAGTATTCAAGAGGGACGTCCTGCTGCCAGGTATCGCCATGCTCCGTAGTTATTGTGACTTGTACCGTGCGGTCTGAGCTCTGGGTGGGTATCCATTGAAGGCTGACATGTTTCCAGCTACCGGGGTCACTTGGTGCAAGAAGAGATGTGTTGACTCTAATGCCATCCTTGGCGACAACGATCGTAGCGAGATTTCTCTGTTTCTCGTTGGAATCCGTGCCCCCTATGCTGAGGGAAAGAGCCCCTGGTCGATCTTCGTCGAGCATCGCATCAAATGAGATCCGATACCCAGTTGCCACCCCCGGCTCTTTAGCAGGAAGAGGGATGCTGACTAACGGCATCCATGCGCGGTTATTTTCTGCGGACTCTTTTATTTCAAGGCTCTGCGTGCCAGCCGCAGAAAATGTATTCGTAATAGAACTCCCAGTTCCGGCGCGGTGTAGTTGATCAAGTGCTTTGCTTTCAAAGTCAAAGGTGGCGAGTTGATCGGCAGGTCGTACAGCCGCTAGTCGGCGACGGTGCACCTCAGCGAATGGAATTGGGTTGCCATGTGTGGGTTCTGGACAACCCGCAGAGAGAGCAGTATCTACAAGACTTAAATTTTCTTTTTTGAGAGTCGCATCATCAACGGGTGGATAGATCGTGAGAAAGTTATTTTCATCGATGAGATTTATAAAATAGTGGGTTATACCAGCAGGTCGTTTGAACGTAGCTGTGTCAGGCGAAAGTGTGCCAGATGTGAGTAGCCATTCTCGCCCTTCATTTGGTGTGTAGATCAGGTCAGCGTGTGCAATGTCCGCACCCTTTTGCTGATAAGTGACCACGACCATATTATTGACCTGCGTGTGTCCAATGACCTGCGGAGCCTGATTGCTCTTTGGAAGACTGGACGCGGTCGCATTGAAGTATGGCTCTCGCCCACCCATGTCCTGAATTGCCTGCGACAGTTCTGTGTTGAGTGCTGCTGTTTTTTCAGGCAGTATTTCTGAGAGGTCTTTGGCTTCCTCGATATCGCCTCGCGAGACGGTGTGATCGGTTGTGTACAGTTTGTAAAGCGACTTCGAAGGCTCTGAAGACTGTGGCTGATAGTGACGAAAGAGTTTGTAATCACCCTTTCTTATTGATGATGAATTTTCAGCGTGTGGAAAATGCCAGAACATCGTATCTCGAATTGATCCAGATTGGGTTCGTACGAGTTCAGGGTCGGATGGGTCTTGCTTGAGTAGCGGGCTTAGGTCACAGCCATCAAAGATTTTGTCTTCCGGTGCTGTTGAGTTGGTCAGCGTGAGAATAGTTGGGTATAGGTCGAGCCCGTTGACCATGACATGAGTTTGTACTGCCCGAGGGATTCCTGGTCCGGTAATGACAAGAGGTACTCGGGTACCGCCCTCTTTCAGGGAAATCTTTCCTCGGTCAAGCGGGAGGTTGTCTGTATAGATTTCATTCCTGCCACCCTCCATGCCACCGTTGTCAGATGTGAAAAAGACATATGTGTTGTCCTTGAGTTTATGACCCGGCCATCGAGGGTCGTCAGTGGTTTCCAGTGAGTGAATGACCTGGCCGACGTAGTAATCAAGCTGTTCAACCATGGCACAGTAGAAAGGATTCGTCTGGCCAGGGATTTTCCAGGTTGTCGCGTGTTCCGGAGTTAACGTGACACCGAGTTTAGCTTCGTATTTCCGAAGGAGAGCCTCACTTCGCATCACGATTGGTGCGTGGACAAGCCATGTTGCGTAGTAGAGGAAGAATGGTTCCTCTTTGTTTGTTTGGAGGAAATCAAGTGCTGCCTGCTGTGGAACATCAAAGGGAAATCCATTGTCATCGAGTCGATATGGGTCCTGAGGCTTCGTGGTCGCAAATCCACTGAGTCGGTTGGGTTTCATGGGCACCTGCACACCACGATCGTGTACAGAGCTGTCAAAGCCATGTTGATAAGGTTGTGGATAGTCATAGTGATTCTTAGAAATGTGCCATTTGCCACAATGGCCCGTTCGATACCCGGACTGCTTGAGTGCCTCAGCGATTGTGAACCGTTCCATCGGCATGCGGGCAAGATAAAAAGGCGAGACTTGTGGAGCATTCCGATTGCGTGGCCGTGGTGGAAATCCACCTGCTACAGAGGTCATGCCACCACGTGCCGGATGAAGTCCACTGAGTATCGCTGCCCGACTTGGTGCACAGACGGGTGCAGGAGAATACGCCTGCCAGAACATAACGCCTTGTGAGGCGAGACGGTCAATATTCGGTGTCTCCATCGGGGACGGTGCGTCGATGTCATAGCAGTGGACGTCCTGCCACCCAAGATCATCGGTGAGAATCAGTACAACATTTGGCTTCTCAGGCCGGCCGGCTGGGCCACCCTCACTTGCAGGAGCAGTTCTGAAAAGGAAAAGTGATGAAAGAAAAAGTAGCCCATAAAGAATTTTTTGCATAGCACGTAGTTCTCTATTGAGGTGAGCTGTATCCTGCGTGGTGACGGTGACGTGTTTACCAGGAGCGTGAGTGTTGAACACTGGCACCGAAATCCTCGTCGTATTGTTGTTGCTGTGGTAGAAAAAGATATCAGGTTTTCTCAGGAGAAGTCTGGTGGCACTGGTGTGGCTGGCGGTTTGATGTCAGGCGTTAGAAAAATGTAGTCATGAAATCGATGATTCGAGGGGGATAATGAACAAATTCACATGTATTCTGATTCTTTGTGTGGTCGTTTCGGATGGGGTCAGTACAGCCGAAGAGGCAAGTCCTCCGAATATTGTATTTCTATTCGCTGATGATCAGCGTGCAGACACGATTGCAGCACACGGCAATGGTCATATTCAGACACCGAACCTTGATCGACTGACACGTGAAGGTGTGAGTTGTCGACAGAACTATTGTGCGGGGTCGTATTCAG
>PKCL01000176.1 GCA_002862165.1 Planctomycetaceae bacterium | reverse complement strand
ATTTGTCCACTCATTCGTACTCATTCTCATACTCGATCTTTTTCTCGGCATTGGCCTGAATAATGTACAGGACTTTCTACGACCTGATGGCCCGAGAAGCCTTCTTTAAAAAACAAAGTTTTACAGAAAATATCACCGATGAATGCTCCTGTTATTGAAGCACCACGACAAAAGACAATGCCAGCAGGCCCACTGCTTTTTATTGATTCACTTTCGGTATCATTTGGCAACCAGCACGTCTTACGCAATGTCTCTCTCGAGCTTGCTTCTGGCGAGACTCTTGTCATTCTTGGTGAGAGTGGATGCGGAAAAACAGTTCTTCTGAAGACCATGATTGGTCTCATAAAACCATCTGTGGGTGATGTACGATTTGAGGACACTTCATTAGCTTCCATGCCTGAGCGGCAACTTGCCCACCTCCGCACGCGCTACGGTTTCGTTTTTCAAGGGGCCGCTCTTTTCGACAGCGCAACGGTAGCTGACAATATCGCATTTCCTCTGCGAGAACATACCCAACTTGATGAGGATGAGATCACCAAGATTGTTACTGAACTTGTAGCAGAAGTTGGCTTACCTCGCTCTGTCCTTTCAAAAAAACCTGTTGAACTATCAGGTGGCATGAGAAAACGTGCTGGTCTTGCGAGAGCCCTTGCCTTAGACCCACAGCTGGTCCTTTATGACGAGCCAACTACTGGCCTGGATCCGATCATGAGTGACGTAATCAATGAGCTCATTTTACGAGTCCATCAAAGACCCGAAACAACGAATGTCGTTGTCACTCACGACCTGACGACTGCTCATAAGGTTGCTGACCGAATTATCATGCTCTATCCACTCTCACGTCTTGAAAAAGATGAGTCACAAATCATTTTCACTGGCACACCAGAAGAACTAGACACCTCTACAGACCCACGGGTTCGACAGTTCATCGAAGGCAAGGCCGGGCAACGCCTTAATGAACTTCGCGAAGAGCAGACACAGAACCAATCTGTTTTCTCTGCTACTGCTAAAGAACAGGAGAACGATCATGAATGAACGTGTGATCCAATTTCGCGTTGGGGTAATGGTCTTAGCGACCGCAATTATCGCAGGCATACTTATTGTTTTATTTGGCGACCTACCAAGCCTGGTACAATCAACGTATCCAGTCCAAATGAACTTTGCAGAAGCACGAGGTGTTTCAAGTGGTACACCAGTTCGAAAAAATGGCATTCTCGTTGGGCGAGTGAATTCCGTCATGCTTGATGAACGCGGTGGCGTGAGTGTAGTCGCTCAAATAGACTCCTACGTACCCGTCTACCGAGATGAAACACCGCTTGTTGCAAGTACCATTCTCGGTGATGCCGAAATTGAGCTTATCGCTGGAAACACGACCCTACCCCGCCAACGCATAACAACTGACGAGGTTCTGCGAGGTGCTGTTTCAAAAGACCCGCTTGAACTATTTTCAACACTTGAGCCAAAGGTAACCGCTTCACTGGAGTCACTTACACGGGCAAGTGATGCCGTTGCAATTCTTTCTGGAAATATTGAGAAGATTTTTGTAAAAGAAGATATTCACATTGACCAGACTGTAAAAAGGTTAGATGCAGCGTTAGAAACTTTTACAACAGCAATGAACAATGTAAATGACATTGTTGGGGATGCCGAAGCGAGACAAAAGCTCAAAGACTCTATCTATACATTGCCTGATGTGCTTGTTGATCTACGAAATTCTGTTGGAGGTATTAGTGCAACCATCGATACTGCTGATCGTAACCTTCGGAACCTAGAAGGCTTTTCAAAACCTCTTGGCGAACGTGGAGCATCAATGGTGCAAGGAATTGATAGCGCGATTAATCGTCTTGATACTGTGCTCATGCAAGCAGCCACTTTTACCCAGGCCCTCAATGAGTCACAAGGAACGCTTGGAAAACTGGTTCGTGACCCACAGGTTTATAACGACCTGTCCCAAGCGGCCAACAACGTAAATCGCCTCACGCAGGACCTACGGCCCATTATTGATGATGTGCGTGTATTTACTGATAAAATTGCACGTCACCCTGAACAACTTGGTGTACGAGGAGCGCTCGATAGAGGACCTGGACTTAAATAAAGTCCCTAAGTACTTGTTGAAGACTTACACTTCGGGGGCATCGTCGCTGTTATGCCTCGGGTCAAGCGGCACCTCATCAGAATCTGATGATTGGCCCTCTGCAATTTTGTCAAAGCCTATCCCACGAAGCCGATCACCATATCGCTCCATTAACCAAGGCATCGTTTGTTCAATCGTATCGGGTTGCAGCAGAATAAGATCTCCTGGTTTCACCGAATCAAGAACCGTCGCTGCCGATGTTGCCCAATCGCCGCCAGACTCGACAACCGCCCGACGCTCTGTCTGTCTTGTCCTTGCAATACCCTCAGCGATAAGTCGTGTTATCTCTCCTGGACTCCGACCTCTTCGATAAGCATCCTCGTAGATAACAATACGATCAAATGTCTTGCCAAGAAGTTCTCCCTGACGAAGGAGATCTTCATTACGACGATCACCTGCTGCTGAATACACAGCAGTTCTTTGAGCGGGCGGCAGCTTTTCAAGTGTCTTACAGACCTGCTCTAAAGATGGCACATTATGGCCATAGTCAACAACAATAGTAGCGCCATCGAGATCAAGCAGATTAAATCGACCTGGACTCCCCTTTGCTCCACTTGAAAAGCTTTCAAGTCCAAGCCGAACCAATTCAAGTGGAATTCCAATACTCCATGCGGCTGCGGCACAAGCGAGCGCATTATCAACCTGAAACGATACCAACCCATGATGAACAAGAGGAACTTTTTCTAAGCTTGCTAAACGAGTTTCACGTGGTCCGTCACAAAGCACAATCCATCCGTCACGAATTGTTGCCCCAAGGCCACCTGACGCCAGATGCTCAGTAAGGACGGGCAGCTCTGGATCCAGAGCGAAATAAATGACCCGACCACG
>PKCL01000126.1 GCA_002862165.1 Planctomycetaceae bacterium | reverse complement strand
CACTAGACGCGGCCTGGCGTGCACAGCTAGCAGCTGAAATTGCGGCAAGCCCATTTAGAAAGTGTCTTCGACTTGTTGACATACAAAATCCCCTAGGTGACGAACAGGATTGTAAATATAGAACCGTATAAATTATGGATTTAAAGAGATACCAATTTCCAAGACACGGAATTGGGCTTTAAAACTTTCACTTCCTGTGATCGATGGAGACCCGCCCAAGTACTTGCCAGCAAGCTTCTAGCATCCTTACCATGGCACAGTTTCGTGAAACCCCCAAATGGGCTTCGTCAGTTCTCTTCAGATTAACTGAAACTCTCAACTTTTTCGAGTTTCCTTTGGGTGGCCGTTTGGGCTCGTACGACGAAGTGAGCGTTTCGGCCCTAAACATCAGCGACAAAACGATGTCCCAGGTTCGCAGTGTGTCTGAGTCTTCCGGTTGTGCCGGGCGTATGTAATCAGTGAGGGCGTAATTAATGAGAGAAATGCTATTAGCGTTTGTGTTGTCTTGTCACTTGGAGTAATGTTAACTCTGATGGTTTGAGATGAAGTCCTTAATTCGGCAAGTTCCTTTCTTTGTGAAACTGCACCGCCCGCCTTCATTCTCCGGCGGGTATTGTCTACCCCTTTCGTTCTGACCCCGGAAGCATCTCTGGGTTAATTCATCTAACGAAAGTATGTCGATGCCAGAACTAATCAATGCCCCTGTACCATGCGACGACATTGTCGACGCTTCGGTAGGTTTCCAGAAACTCAACCTTTCACCGGAAATGCTTTCCTCTGTACAGCATCTTGGATTTGAGACACCATCACCAATTCAAGAGGCCGCAATACCTGTAATACAGCAAGGTCTTGATGTTGTTGGGCAGTCCCAGACGGGATCTGGCAAAACCGCTGCTTTTTGTATTCCAATGGTCGAAAAAATTAGCACGAAGCAGAAAGTCCCTCAAGCTCTGATCTTGACTCCTACTCGAGAACTCGCAAAGCAGGTAGGGAACGAAGTTCATAAGTTTGGCAAGTATAAAAGAAAGCTTAAGACAGCCGTCATTTTTGGCGGCGTGTCATTTAGAGATCAACTCCGTGACATTCGCGATGGTGCACAAATTATCATTGCAACGCCCGGCCGACTCCTTGATCATCTTGAACAGAAAACCATCGATCTATCAGCTATTAATATGCTTGTGCTTGATGAAGCGGACCGCATGCTTGATATGGGTTTCCGTGACGATGTTGAAAAAATTCTTAGAAAAGCATCTGGCCAACGCCAGACAATATTTTTCTCCGCCACCATCAGTTCTTCGATCAAGACGCTTGTAGAAGAGTTTTCAACTGATCCTCAGTACATAACCGTCAAACATAATGCTGGTCATGAAGGACCACTTGTCACCGAGATCGGTTTCAAGGTGAGGCATCAGATGAAGTTTGATGCTTTGTTACGGATTTTGCGATATTACGATGCGCAAAGTGGTGTCATTTTTTGTAACACCCAACAGATGGTTGAGAAATTGGCTGATGATCTCGCAAGCAACGACTGCATTGTTGATCGCTTACACGGTGGCATGGCACAGGCACAGCGAGAGCGTGTGATGGCAAATTTCAGAAAGTCACGATTTCATTATCTCGTGGCAACAGATGTTGCAGCACGGGGTATCGACGTCAATGAACTCGGTGTCGTGATAAACTATGATTTGCCAAAAGATCCAGAAGATTATGTCCATCGTATCGGACGAACTGGTCGCGCTGGTAAGAAAGGGCTTGCTCTGAGCCTCGTTACCGGTGCTGGCATGCGTTCGGTATCACTCATTGAGCGGTTTACCAGGTCTCGTCTCGACATAGAGCCTCTGCCTACACCAGCAGCAATTCGCCATTTACAGGCCGAAAAACTGCTTGAGTCGTTTCGAAGTGATCTCCAAAATACTGAACTCAACAAAGAAAAAGAACTTTTGAAGTGCCTTTTGGATGAGGGACATCAGGCTGAAGATATTGCTGCAGTGCTGCTTCACCGTCTCTTGCCAAAACAAGAGGTCTTTGACGAGACTTTTGAGGAAGACCAGCCTGAAAGAAGGCCTAAAGGACGCAAACGACGGGATCGTCCCAATGCGAAGCGTGATTCACGCAAGAGACGCCGGCCTGAAGTTCAAAGGGACGGGACGAAACGGCCACCTAGAAAAAGAAAATTTCACGTTAAAGCAGCAAAATAGTCGATGAAATTGATCTAACGGCAGTTTGTTGCTGTTGGTACAACCCGGACGTGGTTTCTGGGCTGCAAAGCTCAAGGCGCGTGTGTTTTTCACCAACTATATAGAACTGTGGATATCATGTTGTTTCAGGTGTTGTCGCTTGCTATTTGGTTCGTCGCCATGGTTATCTTGATGTCTCTGATTGAGCATCAGATCCATTGTCGCCTTATGCACAAAAAGCCTCGTAAGCTGCTTAAGAATCTGAAGCTGCGGCAAAAGATGTTCAAGAGTCATGCCGTTGAGCACCACACACAGTATCGCAAGTCATTCCATGACGATCCCTTGCCAAAGGGTGAGGATCGTGGCATACGCCTGAACGTGTTCGAAGGTCTTGTCGAAGGGTTACCGATGGCGCTTATTCTCTTGTTCTTCTCACCTGTTGGCGCTGGGATGTTTCTCTTTGTTGTTGGTCTTCACCATACAATTTGGAATCAGATTCATCTTGAGATGCATCAGCCTACGGGAAGATTTTTTGCGAACTGGTCGTTGTACAAGTTTTGTGCTCGCCATCATTTTCTTCACCACAAGTATCCGGATAAGAATTTCAATGTTGCCTTCCCAATTGGGGACTATATCTGCGGCACAATTGCAAAGCCAAATGCCGCCGATTGGGAGCTCATGAGAGCCGAAGGCATTGCATAATTTTTATGCCATGAGGCAGCGAGTACAGTCGTGATACACATTTGTGTAATCGTTTGTTTGGGTGGCGAATAAATCTTTATCCCCAT